>JBEBDP010000082.1:0-13411 GCA_041156925.1 Bacteroidota bacterium
CCCTTTTTTTGTTCCATGCCTTCTAGTTCTCTGACTGGCACATCATTTCTTTCGTAGATGCCTTTTGGATTGAAAATTTGTTGGATGGCATCAACAATTTCATTCTTCCATTTATCTATCCCAAAAGCCAAAGTTTGCAGTACAAAATAGTCGTTGAATTTGTCAATGATCAGCTGGGGCAGTCCATCTGCTTCTCCAAATACCAAGCGACAGTTTTCGGTATAACCAAGACGCTTTCTGTATTCCCAAGCCTCTTCAATTTTATGAAGAAAAAATGCAGCATTGATTTCATCTGTTTTTTTTCTGGTAAGGAGTCGCACTGGAATTCTTGAAAGCGGGTTCACATATCCCTTACCCACAAAGGATCCATCATGGTTTTCCACGATGGCAATATCTCCAGGCAAGAGCTCATCATCCATTAGATTTATTTCGTTTGAAAAAATCCAAGGGTGTCCACTGGCTATTCTGTTGCTTATTTTTCGCTTGAGCACTACTTTCTTCATGTTGCAAAGGTAAACTTTCGTAGAAATGACTGAAATTTGCATTTTCTAAAGAAAATCAGACAATTTGGCTTGTTTTGGTAGTATGGCAGGCCATTTGAGCAGTAAAAGTGCAAACCAATGAATATGGAAGAAAAAGATATGATGAACAATGAAGAGCAGCAAACGTCTGCACAAGAGCAAGAAGTCAATTCAGTTGAATCAGCATCTGAGCTAGATTTATTGAAGAAAGAAGTAGAGGAGCAAAAAGAAAAATTCATCAGGCTGTATGCTGATTTTGACAATTTCAAGAGGAGAAATGCCAAGGAGAGAGTAGAGCTGATTCAGACTGCAGGGAGAGAGGTGATACAATCACTTTTGGAAGTGATGGATGATTGTGATCGAGCAGAAAAACAAATGCACAAAAGCGATGATGTAGCGCAAATTAGGGAAGGTATTCAATTGGTTTTTGCCAAATTGAGAAATACGATGCAGTCGAAGGGTGTGAAAGAGATGAAAACAATAGGTGAAGAGTTCAATGCGGATTTCCATGAGGCTATAACCGAAATACCAGTTACTGAAGAAAAAATGAAAGGTAAAGTTGTTGATGAAGTGGAGAAGGGATATACTTTGAACGATAAGATTATTCGATTTGCAAAAGTGGTTGTAGGAAAATAAGCCTCAACAAAACTAACGACTATGTCAAAAAGAGATTATTACGAAATATTGGGTGTGTCGAAATCTTCGTCCGCTGATGAAATCAAAAAAGCGTACCGAAAGGTAGCAATGCAATTTCATCCGGATAGGAATCCAGGTGATAAAGAAGCAGAAGAAAAATTCAAGGAAGCTGCTGAGGCTTATGAGGTTTTAAGCGACCAAGAAAAGCGCGCGCAATATGATCGCTTTGGTCATGCTGGTGTAAATGGAAGAGGCGGCGGTGGCGCACACGGCATGAACATGGATGATATCTTCAGCAATTTCGGAGATATTTTCGGGGATGATATTTTCGGAAGTTTCTTTGGAGGAGGAGGTCGTCAGCGCAGTGGAGGAAGAGCAAGAGGTACAAGAGGTAGCAACTTGCGCATCAAGCTTAAAATGAATTACGAGGAGATTGCAAAAGGGGCAAATAAAACGGTCAAGGTAAAAAAATATACAACCTGTTCAACCTGCACAGGATCAGGTGCTAAAGACAAAAATTCAATTCAGAATTGTGGTACTTGTAGCGGAACCGGACAAGTAAGAAAAGTGACCAATACTTTCTTGGGGCAAATGCAAACTGTAGGTACTTGTCCAACCTGTAACGGAGAAGGATCTACCATCACCAGTAAGTGTACTTCTTGCAAAGGCGAGGGAAGGGTGTATACAGAAGAAACAATCAATATTGATATCCCTGCAGGTGTGCAAGATGGCATGCAGCTCAGTTTAAGCGGGAAAGGTAATGCTGGTGAACGTGGTGGGTCACCTGGTGATTTGATTGTGCTTGTTGAAGAAGAACAACACCCAGAGTTGCAAAGAGATAACCTGAATGTTATCTACGACATGCACATCAGTTTTACCGATGCAGTGTTTGGCGCAAATCCTGAAGTGCCAACGATTGATGGAAGGGCTAAGATTAAAATTCCTGCTGGCACACAAAGTGGCAAAATTTTTAGGTTGAAGGGGAAGGGTTTTCCTGCCATCAATTCTTATGAGAAAGGTGATCAATTGATTCATGTAAATGTATGGACACCTCAAACGCTTACGGCTGAAGAAAAAGAAATGATGGAGAAATTAAAAGATGCTAAGAATTTCCAACCACAGCCAGAAAAGAATGAGAAGAGTTTTTACAGTAAGGTAAAAGAGATGTTTAGCTAGTTAACTGCTATTCATCTATTTGCATGATCTGGTCTAAATTTCTTCCATATCCATTGTAGTCGAGCCCATAGCCTACAACAAATAGGTCGGGTATTTCAAAGCCAAGATAATCAATGTTTATAGGGTATTGGGTTGCTTCTTTTTTATGGAGCAGTGCGCATACCTTCAATGATTTAGGTTGTTGGTGTTCTAATTGAGGTAAGAATGCAGAAAGTGTTTTACCTGTATCAATAATATCTTCTAGTACAATAACATTTCTATCGTACAAATCTGTTTCTAATCCTATTGCTGTTATAACATTGCCTGTAGACTTTGTTCCTTGATAGGAAGCAAGTTTAATAAAACTTATTTCTGCAGGGATGTTGATTTTTTTGAAAAGATCAGCCGCAAAAATGAAGGAGCCATTCAGTATAGCAATGAAGAGTGGATTTTTGTCTTTGAAGTCTTGATTGATTTCATTGGCAATTCTTTCAATCGCTTGAGCAATATTCGATTGCGTGAGGTATGGCTTAAATGATTTATCCAGAATTTGCTTGTTCATCTATTTTAATATTTTAAGCGATTGGCCAATATCTAAATCTTCACTCTTTAATTTGTTCGCACTTTTGATTGAGCTTACTGTTACATTGTATTTTCTTGCTATGGTCCAAAGCGACTCTCCATTTCTCACAATATGTACAACAGATTTGGAATTACTAGAAGATTTTTTATTTGAACTTTTTGCACTGGTTTTTTCTTTGCTAACGGGGTCCTTCAATAATAATTTCTGACCAGATCTTGGTTGTTGTCCAGATTTTAATTTATTGAATTTGAGTAAGCTGGCGAGTTGTACGCCCTCTTTTTGACTTATTTCAACAAGTGTTTCACCTTTTCTAACACGGTGATAGGTTTTTTTTCCTGTTTTCTTTTTTCTTTGGAGGTATACTAACTGATCTTTCTTTAGCACAGTTGTCTTTCTTGGAAGCTCATTGAATAATAAAAGAGAAGACGCTTGAACTTTGTACTTCTTGGCTAATGACAACAAAGATGTTCCCTCCTCAGCAAAAACAACTTTAGCACCATTGATTTTGAATACACCACTTGGGTATAGGCCATTGCTTTTTTTGGTATTGTTTGCTCTTATCTTTTCTTCAACTTCTTCGAATGCTTTGGTTGGTTCTTTGATCACCATTGGGGTACTAGCAACAGAAGTAGTAGTTGTTGTTGGACTATTGATGGGTAAATTACTTCTTACCATGCTCAAGTACTCTGTTAAGTCTATTTCATCCTCTTCGGCGTCATCAAATTGATTGAGTTCATTCAATTGATACGTCTCAACATATTTGATAATTGTTTCAGCATAAACCGGACTAGTTGCATATCCAGCTTTTTTTAGTCCCCAAGCCCATGATACATGGTCATCTGCTTCATATTCAAATAAAAATGCATAACGTGATTGGGATTTTAAATAATCCGAATGATCAATATAGGAAGCTTCTGCTGATTCATATTTCCTGAAACATTCACCCTCTTCATCATCGTCGTGGTAAACCTTTTCTCCCTCCCAACTGCTTTTACATTTGATACCAAAATGGTTGTTTGATCGGGAAACCAGGTTGCTTCTGCCAGCTCCAGATTCATGTATTCCTTGTGCAATTTTTATTGAAGCAGGAAATCCTGTTCTATTCATTTCCTTGATTGCTAAAGGAGCATATGTTTCAATGTATTGGATGATCTGTTCCCTATAGCCATCTTGGGCATTGGCGTTTTGGTTGAATAATAAAGCTGTAAAGAAAAATAGCAGGACATGTAGGTTTTTCAATCTCATCATTTTCATTTTATATACAAAAGGGTTAATCCGTCTCTTATCGTCATCATCAGTTTTTCAACGCGTTGGTCTTTGCTGATGTACGTGTTAAATTCATCAATAGCCTTTGCGTTTTTTCCGTTTAATTTTTCCTTTAGCACTTCTCCGTGGAAAAAAACATTATCAAACAACATCCAAGAGCCTGGCTTTGCATCTTGGATCAATATTTCAAAATACTTGATATACCCTGTTTTGTCGGCATCCACAAATACAAGATCCCATGGTTCTTTCAAATCTTGTATAACCTCTTTGGCATCGCCTTCATGAAGTATGATCTGATCTTTGTATTCGCTTTTGTCAAAGAAAGCCCTTGCAACTTTGGCTTCAGTTTCTCTAGATTCTACTGTGTGTAAAATACCATTTGAAGACATTCCTTTAGCAAGACAGATCGCGCTGAATCCTGTAAATGTTCCTATTTCCAGTATTCTCTTTGGTTGAATCATCCTGCTGATCATTGTAAGCAGATTCCCTTGTAAGGGTCCGCTAATCATGTGCGATTCAGGGTGGTTGTCAAGGGTATATTGATGGATTTCACTGAGGAGGTCATCCATCGGTGTGCTATGTTTTAAGGCATATTCGTTGGCCAACTGATGAATTAAATCCATGTTGCGCAAATTTACGACTCTAGGCCTTTTTCATCAAACCGAAGGTGTTGTAAAAAAGCAAAAATTTAGGCTATTTGTCGTTTAGCTATTAACCATAGACCCAAGAATGTAAGCATGCCGTTGATAAGTAACATTTCAAATCCAATTTGGTACTCATCAAAAAGAGAAGGTGCAAATTTCCCTAATGCATAACATATGGCAGGAGCAATAAGGCAGATGATGGTTACACCATACCCCTTGGGTAGTGCTCTTTTTGTAAACATACCAAAGGAGAACAACCCTAAAAGTGGGCCATATGTGTAGCCTGCTAAATCAAGGATCACAGCAATAATTGATTTATTATTGATCCACTTGAAAAGCATGATACAGACGAGGAATATAACAGCAAAGCTTAAATGGACAATTATTCTGGTTTTCTTTTGCTTTTCTTCACTCATGTTTTCTTTTCTCCTGATGCCAAGAATATCAATGCAAAATGAAGAAGTAAGCGCAGTCAATGCACCATCTGCACTAGGGAATAGCGCGGATATCAAAGCGATGATAAAGATTACGCCAATTGCTGGCGGCAAATGGAACAAAGCAATTGTAGGAAAGAGATCATCTCCAATTACATTTTTCCCATCAAATATCAATTGATTGCCGTCGTAAATACCGCCATTTAGTGTGGTGTAGAGATACAGAAGTCCGCCTAGAAAAAGAAAGAGCAAGTTTACTATGACTAGAATGGTTGTAAATGTGAGTATGTTTTTCTGTGAATCTTTCATGGTTCTCACACTGATGTTTTTCTGCATCATTTCCTGGTCCAGTCCGGTCATAGCGATAGCAATAACTGCTCCTCCTATTATATTTTTCAGGAAATGTGATTTGTGATCAATGTCCGTTATCCAAAGTTTCGTATATCCTTTTTCCTGCATCGAACTAAGGGCCTGGGTAAAGGAAATATCCATATGTGTTAGGATGTAGAGAATGCAAATAACCAATCCTGCCAACATAAAGGTGGTTTGTAGTGTATCAGTATACACAATCGTTTTTACACCACCTTTGAAAGTATAGAGTAAAATCATGCCTAGTATTAGGGCTGTCGTAAAGACAAATGGCACTCCCATTTCATCTAGGATAAAGATTTGAAGCACGTTAATAACCAAAAACAGCCTTGCAGTGGCACCAAAGGTTCTTGAAATAATAAAGAAAAGGGCTCCTGTTTTGTAGCTCTCTCTACCCAGTCGCTGCTCAAGATATAAATATATTGAAGTGAGGTTTAGTCTATAGTAGAGTGGTATTAAAACGTAGGCAATAACCATGTAGCCAATGATGTAGCCTAAAACCACTTGGAAATAGCTGAATCCATTGTAGCTGCCCCAGCTTATGTTTCCAACTGTTCCCGGTACCGATACAAAAGTTACTCCTGATAAAGATGTGCCAATCATACCAAAGGCCACTAGCATCCAATTGGAGTTTTTATTGCCAATGAAGAAAGATTCGTTGGTTGCATTTCTTGCCGTGTACATGGCAACACCCAGTAAAAGGAGGAAATAACCCAATACGAAAGAAAAAAGCAATAAAGGCGACATGTTTTTCTGTTTATTGTAGCAAGGTAATGCATTTAAAAATATCTACTTTTGACATATGCTGCAGCGGTTATTTGTACAGAATTATGCAATTATTACACAACTAGAAATCTCTTTTAATAAAGGGATGGTTGTGATAACAGGTGAAACAGGAGCAGGTAAAAGTATCATCATGGGTGCACTTTCTCTCACATTGGGAGAAAGGGCTGATAGCTCCATGGTAAAAGACACTGCTGTAAAGACCATCATTGAGGCGGTTTTTAAAATATCAAATTCAAATAAGGTTATTCAGCTTTTGAAGGATGCTGAAATTGATATAGATGATGAGGTAATTGTGCGCCGGGAAATTCAATCCAATGGTAAGTCAAGGGCCTTCGTAAATGATACACCTGTTTCCCTAGCTCAATTGCAACAGTTTTCTTCCTTGTTGGTAGATCTGCACCAACAGTTTGATACACTTGAACTGGGTAATCAGGAATTTCAGCGGCAATTGGTAGATGCTAAAGCGGGCATCATGCAAGAGGTAGTTGATTATGGAAAAATCTATCAGTTGTTTGTACAGACGCAGAAAAAAATTGCTTCTATTCGGTCAGCCATGTTGAAGGCTGAACAAGAGAAAGAGTATAAAAGTTTTCTTTTAAAAGAATTAGAAGAATTGAATTGGCAGTCAGGCGAAGAACAAAAGCTTGAAGAAGAGTTGACAATGTTGTCGCATGCCGAGCAAATCAAATCAAGTATAGCTAAAGTTAGCTATGGAATGAATGAAGGAGAGCAGCCGCTCTTATCTGCTGTTAAAGTACTCATTGCTCAATTGCAGGCAGTTAGTAAATACCACAATCAGCTTCCAGAATTGCTTTCGCGTTTTGATGCTGCATATGTTGAGTTGAAAGATCTTGCTGGTGAACTGGATTCAATTTTGGATAGTGTTGCTGTTGATGACGAAAGACTAGATCAAGTAAATCAGCGATTAGCACTTGCACAGCGTTTGGTAAAGAAACATGGATTGGTTTCTTCGGATCAATTAATCGAAATACAGTCCGGATTGAGTAATGAAATGCAACAGCTATCAAATGCAGAGGAAGATCTTGAGAAATTGGAAAAAGAGTTGGCCCAATATCAGTCTAAGGCAGTCGATTTGGCTTTAGTTTTAAATAAAAACAGGAAGAAAGTTATTCCGAGCTTAGAAAAATCAGCCAATGAACTTTTAAGCAGAGTGGGCATGCCAAATGCTAAATTGAAAATTGAGCTCGAGCAGGCTTCTTTGCATCAATATGGTATGGATCATGTTTCCTTTTTGTTTGATGCAAATAAAAGCGGAAAGTTTGAGCCAATTCATAAAGTAGCAAGTGGTGGTGAGTTAAGCCGACTCATGCTGGTTTTAAAATCTTTGGTGGCAGGTTCCTTAGAAATGCCAACCTTAATTTTTGATGAAATAGATAGTGGTATCAGTGGTGAAGCGGCAAAGCAGGTGGGAATATTGATGAGTGAACTTTCGAGTGCTCATCAATTGATCACCATTACCCATCAACCTCAAATTGCAGCAATGGCTAACCAGCATTTATTCATATACAAACAAGAGGTTGGAGGAAGTATTGCTACCAATGTTAAAACGTTGTCTGAAGAAGAGCGTGTGTTTACGATCGCCCAAATGATGGCAGGTGTAAACCCAAGTGATGCTGTTTTAGCAAGTGCTCGGGAAATGATGAAACGCTAATTGCTTATATTTGCCCTATAAATTAATTGAACATGTCTAACCAACTCCTCAAAGGAAAAAAAGGAATCATATTTGGCGCTTTAGATGAGAAATCAATTGCTTGGAAGACCGCCTTGGCTTGCCATGAGCAAGGTGCGCAAATTGTATTGACCAATGCACCTGTTGCACTTAGAATGGGTGAGATCAATAAGCTTGCAGAACAGATCAATGCGCCAGTTATCGGTGCTGACGTGGTGAATATGGATGATCTGAAAAATTTGTTTGAACAGAGCATGCAACATTTTGGTGGTGGAATTGATTTCATTTTACATTCTATTGGCATGAGCCTTAATGTTAGAAAAGGGAAATCATACACTGAAATAGATTATGGATTCAACCAAAAGACCTTGGATATTTCTGCAATGTCATTGCATAGGGTTTTAAGGACTGCTTGGGATATGGATGCCTTAAACGAATGGGGTAGTGTTGTTGCCCTCACTTATATAGCAGCACAACGTGTATTCCCTGATTACAATGAGATGGCTGATGCGAAGGCTTTGTTGGAAAGTGTTTCACGCAGTTTCGGTTATCATTATGGTGTTAAGAAAAAAGTTAGGGTAAATACCATTTCGCAATCGCCAACCAGAACGACTGCTGGTAGTGGTGTCAAAGGTTTTGATGGTTTCGTTACTTATGCTGAGAAAATGAGTCCACTTGGAAACGCTTCAGCAGATGATTGTGCGAATTATTGTGTTACCTTATTTTCTGACATGACAAAAATGGTCACCATGCAAAACCTTTTCCACGATGGAGGTTTCTCATTCACGGGTGTCACGAATGCAGTTATTGATCAGATGGAAAAATAAAAAATTGAAGCAATGAAGTGGAGAGATTATTTAGGCTATGTAGGTGTTGTTACAGGATCACTCACATTTGTACCACAAGTATATCAAGCATGGGTATCAAAATCAGTAGGTGATTTATCGATATGGATGATTTTGATTTTGTTGTTAAATGTTACTATCTGGCTGATTTACGGAATTACAGGCAAAGACAAGGCCATGATCTTGGCCAATACCATCATCATGGTTTTATCGTTGATGATGCTGTATTTTAAACTTACCTTCTAATAAGAAAGGCCACTGTAAAGTGGCCTTTCTTATTTATTCTTTTTTAGTATTCGTCTTCATTAAAGAAGAAATCCTCTTGGCTAGGATAATCTGGCCAGATGTCATCAATACCTTCATAAATATCTCCTTCATCTTCCAGTTCCTGGAGGTTTTCAATTACTTCAATGGGAGCTCCACTTCTGATGGAGTAGTCAATCAGTTCGTCCTTGGTAGCTGGCCAAGGTGCGTCTTCTAAATAGGATGCTAATTCTAATGTCCAGAACATAAGCGCTGGTTTTTGATTTTCGGCAAAAGTAATGGTTAATTCGAATATACCAAACCTGAAGATTGGTTAACTTCATCACAAATTTACGATATGCTTCAGGCGAGTGGAATTGTAAAGCAATATGGCAGTTTAAAAGTCCTTCAAAATATTGATTTATCGGTCAATACTGGTGAAATCGTAAGCATTGTGGGTTCATCAGGTGCAGGGAAAACTACTTTATTGCATATTTTGGGTACACTTGATCGACCTGATGGAGGGGAATTGCGTTTACACGGCAAAAGGTATGATCAATTAGGCGGAAAAGCTTTATCAGCATTTAGAAATCAGCATATCGGTTTTGTTTTTCAATTTCACCACCTTTTACCGGAATTCTCTGCCTTAGAAAATATTTGTATTCCAGGATGGATTGCTGGAGTTCAGAAAAAAGTGGTTGAGAAGAAAGCAATGGAGTTGTTAGAGCGACTAGGAATTGCGTCTAGGGCTGATCATAAGCCAGGTGCACTTTCCGGTGGTGAACAACAACGTGTTGCTGTAGCAAGGGCATTGATCAATGGTGCTGATGTTATTTTCGCAGATGAACCTACGGGGAACTTAGATTCGGAAAATGCCAATTCACTTCATTTACTCTTTAAGGCATTAAGAGATGAATTCAACCAAACCTTTGTAATTGTTACCCACAACAAAGAGCTAGCTGCAATGAGCGATCGCGTTTTGGAATTAAAAGACGGAAGTTGGTTGTGATCTAAGAAACTCTAGGCGTCCAGGGTATTTCTTCAGCATTTAATTGTTTTGCTACAAAGCGTCCTAGCGTAAATAAGTAATCACTGAGTCGATTGATATACTTGATGATAAGGTTGTCGTGTTCTTCTTCCAAAAGCAAATGGACAACCAATCTTTCGGTCCTTCTACACACACAACGTGCAATATGAATATGTGAAACAGTAGGATGGCCACCAGGTAGAATAAATTGTTGTAATGGCGTTAAAACTTCATCCATTTTATCCATAGCTGCTTCAAGCAGTTCTACATCTGATTCTTTGATATCAGGTATCTTCATTTTGGTTTCCTTAGCAGGATCACAAGCCAAGGCAGCACCTATTGTAAATAAACGATCCTGAACTTCTTGCAATAAAGATTTGATGTTGTTGTCTTCAATTAGGTCTCTACACAAGCCAATGTAGGAGTTAAGTTCATCTACAGTTCCGTATGCTTCAATTCGTTCGTGAGATTTTAAGACTTTAGTTCCTCCAATAAGTGAAGTCGTCCCTTTGTCGCCAGTCTTGGTATAAATTTTCATCGCCATGTTCACAATTGCTTTCCAAGATAATGTGTCAACGCCGCAATTGTTCGGTAGAGGGCTAATTTTTTTTACACAACGCTCGCTGCATCCTTGCGCTTATCACTTTCGATAACGCCATCGCGCAAACGGATTACTCTTTTGGCATAATTGGAGATGTCTTCTTCGTGTGTTACCAATACAACAGTATTGCCATCATCATGAATTTTGGAAAAGATGTTCATGATTTCATAAGAAGTCTTCGTATCAAGGTTACCCGTAGGTTCGTCAGCTAAGATAATAGAGGGGTTATTTACCAGCGCTCTTGCGATCGCTACACGCTGACATTGTCCGCCCGACATTTCATTGGGCCTGTGGTGGCTTCTGTCGGTCAAGTCGACTTTCCTCAGTACTTCCATTGCCATTTCAAGCCTGGTTTTTTTGGAGATACCTGCGTATACCAGTGGTAAGGCTACATTTTCTAAGGCTGTTAAACGCGGAAGTAGGTTGAACTGCTGGAATACAAAGCCAATCTCTTTGTTTCTGATATCTGCAAGATCATTGTCGAGCATTGTACTTACATCATGTCCGTTTAAGATGTATTTGCCAGAGGTTGGAGAATCTAAACATCCTAAGATGTTCATTAATGTGCTTTTACCAGAACCAGACGGTCCCATTAAAGCCACATATTCATTTCGAAGGATATCCAATGAAACTCCCTTGAGGACTTGCAATTCCTGCTTGCCCATGTAATAGCTCTTTTTGATTTCTTCTAAATGAATGACGGAACTGGACATGCTTTTATTTTTTAATCACCTTTGGTACAGTAAAAAATTGATCTGCAGCTGATGGTGCATTTTTGAATGCATCTTCTGCTGCAATTGATCCTTTCACTTCATCCTCTCTCAATCGATTTTCAACATTGCCAATATGCGTGAGTGGTTGGACACCTGTTGTATCGATTTCATTTAGTTTTTCAACAAAGCCAATCATCTGCGATAGGTCATGTTGTATGCTTTCCAATTCCTCATCAGAAAAGGATAGTTTGGCCAGTTGCGCAATTTTTTTTGTTGTGTCTTTGTTGAGCTCCATTGAGGATGATCTGAACTGCAAAAATAGCCATATTCGTGCCAATAAGGATGATTTATTGATGAACGGAAATAGGGGTGGTGAATCACGCGTAAACCCTTGCCTACATTTATTATCT
Organism: Bacteroidota bacterium; assembly: GCA_041156925.1. Lineage (GTDB taxonomy): Bacteria > Bacteroidota > Bacteroidia > Chitinophagales > Chitinophagaceae > Pollutibacter. The sequence goes on from JBEBDP010000082.1 coordinate 11,924, forward strand.
TTGCGCCATGAGCAACGAGAAAGCAATCGTTATGAGTGGCATCAGGCCGACTGGCTTTTTGCATTTAGGTAATTATTTTGGGGCTATTAGAAATTACATAAGACTTCAAGAGGAGTATACCTGTTATTTTATGGTGGCTGATTTGCATGCACTTACCACCCATCCTGATACCAAGGAATTAAAAGAAAATGTGCACAGAGTATTGGCGGAAAATATTGCCTGTGGAATTGATCCTCAAAAAGCTGCACTGTACTGTCAAAGTCACGTTAGAGAAACATCAGAACTCTATCTGTACCTGAACATGCTTGCTTATCTAGGAGAGTTGGAAAAGACTACCACTTTTAAGGACAAAGCTAGGTTGCAGCCTGACAATGTTAATGCTGGTTTGCTGACTTACCCAGTTTTGCAAGCTGCAGATATCATCTTGCACAGGGCTACTTGGGTCCCTGTTGGTAAGGACCAAGAGCAACATCTAGAAATGGCCAGAAATTATGTAAAACGGTTCAACCACAGGTATGGTGAAGTTTTTCCTGAACCCATGGCCTATAATTTTGGAGAAGATTTGGTGAAAGTGCCCAGTTTGGACGGAGCTGGTAAGATGAGTAAAAGTGAAAACCAATTGGCTACTTTGTACCTTGCTGATAGCGATGAATTGATTGTTAAAAAGGTCATGAAAGCGAAGACGGATGCAGGACCAACTGAGTCGGGAATGGTTAAGCCTGATTATATCGAGAATATTTTCCAGTTGATGCAATTGGTTTGTGATCAATCAGTTATTGACCATTTTGAGTCTAGTTACCAGAGTTGTTCCATTCGTTATGGCGACTTAAAAAAGCAATTGGCAGAGGATATGGTGAAATTCATTGCTCCCATTAGAGAGAAGGCGGAGGCAATCCGTAACGATAAAGTATACCTGAATGAGGTGATGGAATTGGGAGCTGAAAAAGCAAGAAAAAGTGCTGCAGCAACTATGGAAATGGTTAGGACTGTAATGGGCTTAAATTATTAGTCCCTTTTTTATTTTGAAATTAATATGTACTTTGTCCGACCATCCGAATAAGTACCGGAATAAGTAAGTTATGGCGAAAGCAAAAAAACCAAAACATATTGCTATTGCAGGCAATATAGGTGCAGGTAAAACTACCCTCACCGAAATGTTGAGTAAACACTACAAGTGGATTCCCCAGTTTGAAGACGTGGATCAGAATCCTTATTTGTTTGATTTCTATGAAGACATGCCTAGGTGGAGTTTCAATCTTCAAATATATTTTTTGAACAGCAGGTTGAATCAACTTTTGGAAATTAGCAGAGGCACTGAAACAATTATTCAGGACAGAACCATATATGAAGATGCCTACATCTTTGCACCAAATCTTCATGAGATGGGGTTGATGAGTAAGCGCGACTTCGATAATTATTTTGATTTCTTTCAGAATCTCAGACAGATGGTGAAGCCGCCAGATCTCATGATTTATTTACAAGCTTCTG
>JBEBDP010000083.1:0-2880 GCA_041156925.1 Bacteroidota bacterium
TTCTGAATAATTACTGGAGTGCCCTTATGTGTTGTATTGTTGTAGCTATTGCCCAAAATGAATTCAAACTTGAATTTTGCACTACCACCTCCAGAATTAAAAGTGAGCATAGGAGAAAAAAAGCGATCAAGATTTGCAGAAAGTCCACTACCAGTTGGAGAAGAATAATCAAAAGGTATTGTTCCACCAGGTGCACCAGAGGGTAATGCAAAACCACCATTGGTCAAACTGACTGTTCTTATGATACAATCTATACTTTGACCGGCAATGGTAATAACGTTTGTATACAATGTAACATTACCAACTGCAGATCCATTGGTACCTACTTTATGGATTTTGTTGGCAGCCAAAAAGCTGATATTACCATTATTTGCATTGAAAACTGCCTGTGCACTAGCTGTAAAATAGCTAGAAAGCAAAAGAAAAATGGTCAGAAAAACGACCGCTTTTGGGCCTAAATGATTGGTTTTCATGGTCTTGGATTATAGGATAGATAGCGTTGCGTGCTATCATATAATAATAACGTAAACCAATAACCGCATATTGTAAATCGGAACCAGATTCTTAAAAAAAATATGATGAAACCATGACGAAAAAAAGGGCGACTACTACGTATATATACGTTTAGTCGCCCAAATGAGAGATAAAAAAATTATTTTCTAATAAAAACTTCCTTCCCCTTAACAACAGTCCTCACTGCCTTCACCTCTTTTATTTTCTCTTGTGGAATTGTCAAAATATCATTTTCAAGTACGGTGAAATCGGCGTCAAAGCCTTCTTTCAAAACACCAATTCTGCCTTCCAAGAAGGAAGAATAAGCATTAGATACTGTATACGAGTTTAGCGCTTCTTCCACTGTAATTTTTTCTGATGGATACCAACCATTTGGATTTTTCCCATCTCCTGTTATTCTTGTTACAGCTGCAAAAATACCATACATAGGATCGATGGGAGCAACAGGCCAATCAGAGCCAAAAGTAACCCTGACACCTTTTTCCTTCATACTCTTAAAAGCATAGGTCCCTTTAAGTCGATTAGTATCCAACCGCTTATACGCCCAAATACCATCATCATACAAGTGATAAGGATGCATTGATGCTATCACATCTTGTTTTGCAAATTGATCAATAGTTTGAGGTGTAACATGCTGTGCATGTTCTACACGAAATCTTCTGTCACGGTTACCATTTACTTTCACAGCCTGCTCATATACAGCTAAAATGAAATCATTTGCTTTATCACCAATGGCATGCACACCTATATGCAAACCTGCTTTATCTGCACCCAAAACCCACTTACGGAGCAGCGATGTATCGGTTATAAATAATCCATTAGTGCCAGGATCATCTAAATAAGGTTGATGAAACCAAGCAGTGGTTGACCCAAGAGATCCATCAACATACCCTTTGAGTCCACCCCAATGTAACATATCGTCGCCTTTCCCATTTTTCTGAACAAAAGTATCAAGTCGCTCCCATGTTGCTAAAGGCACAAATGAATACATGCGTACTATCATTCTATCGGTCTTCCATGCTCTTTGGTAAGTTTCTAAATCACTCCAACCACCATATGAGTTCATATCATTCACATTTGTTACACCTCTTTCTACCGCATGCTTTGCCGCTGCATCAAAATATTGATCGAGTTGCTCGGCTGTAGGAGGAGGAATTGCTTTGATAATCAAATTCATTGCAGCATCTTTCACAATTCCAGTCGGTTCTCCGTTTTTATCTTTGACCAAAACACCGCCATCAGGTGAAACTGTATTTTTATCTACACCTGCAAGCTGTAATGCTTTAGAATTTGCAAAGGCCATATGCCCATCATACCTTGAAAGAAATATAGGATGATCACCACAAACAGAATCAATCCATTCTTTTGAAGGTAATTCACCACCCCAGTTTTCATGATCCCAACTACCTTCCATAACCCAGGTATCATCTGGTTTACTTTTACAAAAAGCAGCTATTCGATCAATAAATTCTTGCTTGGTCATTGCATCTTTCAACTTCACACTCGACAAAGAATAGCCTGCTGAAAGAAAATGCGTATGGTTATCTGTAAATCCAGGCAGCAATAATTTACCACCAACATCTATGGTTTCATTTGCAGAATATTTTGTTGCATCATTACCAACATATACAATTTTTTCACCCTTTACGGCCAATACAGATGCACTTGGATTAGCAGTATCACCTGTCCATATTTTAGCATTGATATAGAGTTTGTCAACTTTCTGACCACCACATGAAATCAAAAGAAAAGACACCACAAACAGTTTCAAAAAATGCTTCATTTCGATTATTTTTTACAAAATTAAATAAGTTATTTACTCATTATCCCTTTAAAATAGCCTACAGATTCTGCCATACCCACCAATGGAGCATCCATATCTTTTTCATACTCTACACTACAAATTCCTTTATAGTTGATCTTTCTTAAAACATCTATTAACGCAGAAAAGTTGATTGCCCCCCTACCAATTTCAATGGTTTTTGCATCGGGCTTCATTGCCGCTTCATCTTTGATATGCAGATCAAACAATCGATCAGCATAAAGCTTTATTGCTTCCTCTGGTAAAACACCTGCCCTGAAAGTATGTCCAATATCAATACACAAGCCCATACGGGAATCCATTTTTTTGATTCGGTCATATATTGATTTAGGCGTAGGATAGAGTTTGTCTTCCGGACCATGATTGTGAATTGCCATTTTTATATTGGTCAGCTTTACTTTCTCCTCAACATAAGGAAGTAGATTTTCGTCTGGTACACCAACAATCATTGATACTCCAAATGCTTGGGCATATGCAAAAGCATTATCTACCTCTTGCTTTGATTTCATATAGATAACACCCACTGTATATGGCGTTATACCATG
>JBEBDP010000084.1:0-2844 GCA_041156925.1 Bacteroidota bacterium
GCTTTCATCATCCCTTTTGTTTCTTCAACAAAAGCATTGCGTAGTTCACGGGTTTTGAAAATAAAAAAACATATACTGTCTTTGCTATGATAAATGGCTTTGCATTCATCGTCAATTGCACTTAATTCTTCTGGTATATCAGCTTTTAAGCAAATCATGCGTAGAGATTTAGGTTATAAAGTTAGGGGAATGTTTAATTTAGAAAGATTTTGCTTTAAACCCTTTAATGATTTTTCACTCTAACAAATATGCCACCCATGAAAAGATCAGTAAGGATGTTGTTGTTTGCCTCAAGCCTTTGGTATTTTGGTGAAGGCTTGTTTGGTCCACTTTTTGCCATATTTTCAGAAAAAGTAGGTGGTGATTTACTAGATATTACTTGGGCTTGGTCGCTTTACTTGATTGTTACAGGTGTTTTCTATGTCTTAATTGGAAAACTATTCAATCGTTCTCTTTGGAAACCCAAACTTATTGTGGTTGGGTATGGTTTAAACACCATTTTTACTTTCTGTTATTTGTTGGTAGATAATACTACTGGATTGCTATTGGTACAAGCAGGTTTAGGATTGGCTGAAGCGATATCTACACCAGCTTGGGATGCAACATTTTCATCGGAGATGGACGACACCAATGATACTTTTGTTTGGGGAATAGCAAATGGACAATCCTTTTTTGTATCTGGTATAGCGGTTGCTATCGGTGGTTTGATTGCTAATTATATTTCTTTTGAAGCATTGTTTATTTTGATGGGATGTATTCAATTGATTGCTACAATCATACAGGCACGTGAGACAATTTTTGTGAAAAGTGTTTGACATATAGTTAAATAGGGATGCTTCATTTTTAGTAAGCACAAATGGTTAAAGCCTAAAACGGTGTTAAACAATTAAAACAATCGATAAGTTACTTTAACAATTGTTTCTATTTATGTTCTTTACATTCATCTAGTCAAATTAATCACTATATCCTAATAGAATGAAGGCTTCACCATCTTTATATTATCTGGTTTCAATTGTCTTTTTATGCCTTACTTATACAGCATGTAAGAAAACTGATACAGTAGTTGAAGACTATACTGCAATAGCAGCTGAATTCAATACCAGAATTGATCCCAATAATTTGGCTAATTATGCTAATCAAGGAAAACCGGCCTATATAAATAAGGACAATGCAGCAGGAACTGTTATTACTGATGCGAAAGCAACTCTTGGTAGAGTTTTATTTTATGATAAACAACTCAGTGTTAACAATACTACATCATGTGGAAGGTGCCATGTTCAAAAATTTGCATTTAGCGATACAGCATTTTCTAGTCTTGGGGTTCAGGGCGGTAGAACTGGTAGGCACTCCATGCGTTTGATTAATACAAGATTTAGTAACGAAAGAAGATTTTTCTGGGATGAGAGGGCAGCAACTTTAGAGGAGCAGACTACACAACCCATTAAAGACCATGCAGAAATGGGTTTCAGCGGACAAGAGGGCCGACCAGCTTTTGCAACTTTATTACCAAAGCTTCAGGCAATAGGCTATTACCAGGAACTTTTCAGATTTGTTTATGGTGATGAAAATGTGACTGAACAACGCTTACAAGAATGTCTTTCACAGTTTGTTAGAAGTATTCAATCCTTTGATTCCAAATATGATCAAGGAAGAGCGGTTGCTCCAGACAATCAACCCTTTCCAAATTTTACACAACAAGAAAATACAGGCAAAAATCTTTTTCAAGCTCCACCGCAGTTTAGTGCTGATGGGGTAAGAATTGCAGGTGGATTAGGTTGTGCTGGATGTCATGCTGCTCCAGAATTTTCAATTGATCCTAATAGTGGTAACAATGGAATTATTGGAGTTTTGAACGGAACAGGAATTGATATCAATAATACGCGTGCACCTTCCTTACGTGATCTGGTAGGGAGAGATGGCTTACCTAATGGTCCAATGATGCATACTGGAGGGATAACTTCTTTGAATACTTTAATTGGGCATTATGATCGAATTAATCTTGCACCTGGAAATACAAGACTTGATCCGCGACTAAGACCAAATGGATTGGGACAAAAACTTGTTCTAAATGCAAATGAAGTAGATGCGGTTGTAGCATTTCTAAAAACACTTACTGGTAATGCTGTTTATACTGACACACGTTGGTCTGATCCGTTTGTAAATTAATTATTCGCTTTCAAGACCATTGCTGTTATTCAAGAAATAATCATTGCTTTTAAGGCGTAAGCCAATCTGCATGAACAAGCAATCCATTATCATAGGTGAATCCTGCACGTCGGTTTCCTGTATGGTGCGCATAATACCAATCTAATTTTTCTACAGTAGTTTCAACTACTACAAAATTTTGAAAGCCTGCTTCACTTTCTTCAAGGGTATATGAGAAATCACTGAGTTGCTGTTCTACCGATTTAAAATCATCTGCATGTATTTTCCCTGGTCCTTCTGGTAATAGATAATTTCTTCTACTATGGTGTTGTGTAAGATTCCATTGAGCCAGTGCGATTGCATCACCATGGTGAAGAATGGTTGCACCATACAAGCGAATTTGTGTTCTTTGAGTTGGATCATAAGCAAGCCAGCTGAGTTGACCTGTTGCTTGTATGTCGTCTATTTTGCTGCTGCGTAGGTCAGTATGGAAATAAATTTTCCTAGTTTCTTTTTCTACTTTACGCAATACTATTGTTCGAATTTGCGCCATGGACCCTGATACTGATCCCACCACCATCGTCCGCATAGGATGTTTGCGGTCGCCTACCGCATCAGATAGCATTTGCCAGCATTTACTTTCAACAGTAATCAGATCCATTTCTTGTGAGGCATCTACCTTCATATTGTACCTGTTAT
>JBEBDP010000085.1:0-2622 GCA_041156925.1 Bacteroidota bacterium
CTTGCCAGTCGTAAGTAGGCAATGCAGCAATTGCATCAGCAGCGAGTTTAGAGGTAGTAATAGGAACAACATTTACACGGAATTCGTTCAACACAAATCTTTGGATAGCCAAATCATTTGCCGGTAAATTGTTGGTGTTACCAACAGCCTCAGCACGCAATTGGAATAGCTGCTGAGAGTTCAAAACCTCTAGTTTCTTCAATGCTGTTGCTTGTCCGACATAAGTATTGAACTGGAATTTTGTTTTACCAGCCTTACCTTTTTTAGTTGTTACAATAACAACACCATTTGATGCCTGTGCACCATAGATGGCTGCAGATGCAGCATCCTTTAAGATGTCGATTGATTCAATATCGTTAGGGTTCAAGAAAGCAAGTGGGTTAGATTCTGTGTAGTTGGCATCACTTCTGGTATTCAACTGCACACCATCAATTACATAGAGTGGTTGTGTACCAGCAAGGAACGAACCTGTACCCCTGATTCTTACGTTGATACCACCACCAGGAATACCACTGTTTGATTGAACCAATACACCGGCAGCACGACCTTGTAGGGCTTTATCCAAAGATGGGTTAGGTAGGTTTTCAATTTCTTTACCTCTTACGGTTGAAACTGCACCAGCTTCATCCCTCTTTCTTCTAACCGAATAACCTGTGATAATAACTTCTTCCAGCTTTTTATCATCTTGTTGCAAAGTGACATTCACATTTCCACTAGCTGGTATTGAAACTTCCAAAGAAGCCAAACCAACAGCAGAAACAATAAGTGCTTTTGCATTTGATGGAACACTGAAACTGAAATTACCACTTGCATTTGAAGTAGTACCAATCCTGGTTCCCTTAACAATCACAGAGGCATTGGATACTGCTGCACCCGCTGCGTCAGTGACCTTTCCGGAAACCGTCCGATTCTGTGCTGAGAGTTGTCCAGCTAAGAACAACACACCACACAAAAGAAGCAAGATCTTTCTCATGACTTTTTGTTTGGTTTAAATATATGTTAACGAATTGCGAAAATATGATAAGACAACTAATTTGCCTCCTTTGTTGAGACTTAAATCATAAATATCTCAAGACTGAAATGCGGGGCTTCTGCTAATTATTTGAAGGATGTTAATATTATAGCTATGGATTAGAAATAATCAAATATGTAGATAATTTATCTATATAAATTAGAAAAAATCTAAAAAAAACGTGTTTTGTATAATTTTTACCTTTTCTTACTCATTAAAATCAGTAGTACGGGCAAAAAGATCAAATTGGTGAGCGTCGCCGTTAATAAGGTGAACGAGGTCAGCCATCCCAATGCTTGGGTACTACCAAATCCGCTGAAAACAAAAATGATAAAACCTGCTATTAAAACGAGAGAAGTATAGACGATACTGATGCCTGTTTCTCTGATCGTTTGGACTACTGTCTGCTGAACATCTCCATTGGTATGTGGTAATTCTTGCTTGTAATTCACCAAAAACCTAATGGTTATATCTATTGCAATCCCCAAAGCAACACTAAAGACTAAAACGGTAGAGGGTTTAATGGCAATTCCCATCCAACCCATCAATCCTGCTGTCATAATTAAAGGTATGAGGTTTGGAATGAGAGATGCAAGCAGTATCCTCAAAGATCTAAACAAGTATAGCATGCAAAGGGCGATGAATAAAAATGCCCACAAAACACTTTCCTGCAATCCCTGAATGATAAAACGACTTCCTTCTAGGAAAGTTATACTGGTACCAGTAAGAGTAATGGAAGTTTTACTTGTGTCAAAGTAGTCGGCTGATCTGCGTTGCAGTGTATCAATTAATTCTGGCATTTTCAGACTACCAATATCCGCCATATTTACACTTATCCTAGTCACTTGTCTATTGCTGTCAATAAAAGACAACATGAGTTTTTGGAGTGAGCCCTGGTCTGTATTAGCTGACTTACTAGGCTTAAGATAGTCTGCTAGAAAAGCTCCATCAAATGCATTTGGCATAGCATAGTTGTTGCTGTCGCCGTCATAAAATCCTTGCTTGGCAAACTTTAAACCCTCTGCTAATGATAGGGGTTTTGCTAGTTCAGGATATGAGGTTAGATGCTCACTATAAGCAGCAACTTTATCATATACTCCCAATGCTCTAGAGCCTGCAATCCCATTTTTCTTTTTGGTATCAATTAAAATTTCTAGTGGCATGATTCCACCGAAATTGGATTCAAAAAATTTGAGATCTGTGTAGATCTTATCTTTCTGTGGAAGATCATCAACAATAAAAGCCTGGGTTTTTAATTTGGTAATACCTGCAAACGAAATAGCTAATGCAATTGAAGTTGTCAGGTAAATTGTTTTCTTGTGTTCAAAAACCCATTTTTCAATTTTGGTCAATAAACTCAGTAGCCATTTGTTTTCCAAATAGTTCATGTGTTTTGCCTTGGGGACAGGCATATAGTAGAGCGCTATGGGTATAATGATAAGTGAGATAAAGAAAAGCGCCATGATGTTCACACCTGCAACAATGCCAAATTCTTTAAGGATCAAACTTTTGGTCAGTGCAAAGACCGCAAAACCCAAAGCGGCACTGATGTTGCAAAACAGCGTTACAATACCCATCTTGCTGATCATTTCAACAATTGCCTTCTCTTT
>JBEBDP010000086.1:0-6368 GCA_041156925.1 Bacteroidota bacterium
TGTCAACGACCTTTAATTTGACAGTTTCAGGCTCAAAATACAGTTCTACTCTTATTGAATTTGCTCTTGCATGTTTTACAATATTGTTACATGCTTCTTGCATAATTCTTAGGATAACCAACTCTATTTTGTGGTCTAGAAAAACTGGTTCTCCGATTATGTCAAATTCCACATCATATAAACCAGTTTGTCTAAATACATTTATTTCGGATTCAATTGCATTTATTAGTCCATATTCTAGTAAATGATTTCCATCTAGAGATTTTGATATATCATTTAAGTCAACAAGTGATTTGCTAATTAAATCTACTGCAGTACTCAGTTTTTCTGATTTTTTTTCGTTGTTTTCGATATAATTATTTAATTGTAGTTTAGCTAAGGTTAAACCTAGAGAGATATTATCGTGAATGTCTGTTGAGATTTTTGAAAAGATATATTCTTGAATTTCAAGTTTAGTTTCTAATATTTTTTTTTCACTTTCGCTTTTAATTTTTTCTATTTCTACTTTAGAAGTAATCATTCTGCGTTTAATTCTAAATGATAGAAATATTAAGAAAAAGGAAAAAAATACTAATATGAGAGAGCTTAATATGACGGTATATATAATACTTAAATCTTCCATTTTAAACTCTTAATTATTGTTGAATAGAGAATGATGTATCCTATGTATGTAATAAAGTTAAGGTCAGGTGCTAAATTGTTTTGTTTGGCTAGATATATGTTCATGAAATAGAAGGGTGTCGTAAAGTTTATAAAAATGAAAAGTCCGTAATTGATAATGACTAATCTTTTCAATTTCGGAGAATACTCTTCCTCAAGATTTTTTGTAAAAAAGTAACCAAATGAAAAATTAATAAATAAAAGTTCAAAGATTATTATAAGTGTAAGTGTAAAAAAGGTAGAGTCAATGTTGCTAAGTTGAAAAAGTAAAAATGTTGCAGATATTGAAAATATTGATATGACTATAGTATTTAATGTATTCTTTTTCTTTCCATTTAATTCTTTATAAAAAAGTATGAGTGTTATTATTTCAAAAAGATAGAATATGTATTGATTTATGTTAGCAAATGCTGAAAACATTTCTTCTGATTTTAAGTAATCAAGAAAGAAAAAATTTGAACAAAGGTCAATTATTGAAAATATAATTGTGAGAAATAGAAAGTTCTGGAATAGTGATTTGTTTTCTGTTTTAAATAATTCAAAACATGTGATGATTGCACAAATCAACATAAGGATCTTAAAAACAAGGTTTATTGTATCTATATAATTCAAAATCTCTTTTTTTTATAAAAATATGAGGCCTAAAAATTACACCCTCAGTTTAATCACCACCATTTTAGGTGAAAAAAACGAGTAATGTATTGTTTTGACACAAATTATAGTATAACTGTCGGGTTTTCAATATTTTATGTATTTTTGATCTAGTTGCGTATTTTCCACATCCTAAGAATTGGGGAGATTTACTGTACCCGATGAGTGTTAAATCCGCTAACATTGTGTAAGATTCGTAAAAAAACTATTTACGACCGACTAAACACTTCAATATGAGCGACCAAATTAAAGTAGCTATTGCAGACGACCACGTACTTTTTCGTGCCGGGGTTAAAACAGCCTTATCTGCTCACAAGGATATCAAGATGATTGCAGAGGCAGATAATGGCATGCAGCTACTCACCATATTAAAACATATTCAACCTGATGTAATTCTGTTGGATATCCAAATGCCAATTATGGATGGTATTGCTACATTACCTGAAATAAAAAAGCTTTATCCAGAGGTAAAGGTTATCATGCTCACCATGCACAATGATCATTCCATGATCTCGAAACTTATGGAATTAGGAGCTAACTCTTATCTCACCAAAAACTCTGATTCTGAGATCATATACCAGGCTGTAAAAACTGTACATGAACAAGAGTACTATTTTAACCAGCTGACCAACAAAGCACTTATCGACGGATTAAGGGTTAAGCGTCAAGTTGAGGCAAGTTTACCAACAGATGCTAAGCTCACTGATAAAGAGATTTCTATATTGAGAATGATCTGTGAAGAAAAAAGTACCAAAGAAATTGCTGATCTTGTCGATTTAAGTCCGCGTACCGTAGAAGCTATCCGCGATAAACTCAAGGTAAAGACCGGTGCAAAATCCTTAGCGGGACTGGTAATGTATGCCGTAAAATCAGGCATCATTGAAAACAGACCAATGGCTAACTAATCTAGATTTCTAGTCAACTTTACAACCTCAGTTTTGTTTATGCTACTATGATGAACAAACCTGAGGTTAATATTTTTTGGTTCAGACGTGATCTTCGTCTGCACGATAATGCGGGATTATACCAAGCCTTGAATTCAGGAAAACCTGTCCTTCCAATCTTTATTTTCGATACCAATATTCTCGATAAATTAAATAAGCCTCTAGATTTAAGGGTTCAGTTTATTCATCAAACACTTGTCAATATTGACGCACAATTAAAGCAATTCGGATCCGGACTAACTGTCTGCTATGGAAAACCGGAACAGGTATTTACTGATCTTCTATCACAATATTTCATATCTGCAGTTTTTACCAATCATGATTATGAGCCTTATGCACTAAAAAGAGATAAGCAAATACAAGAACTTGTAGCAGAGTCGGGTAGTGGATTTCATTCATTTAAAGACCAGGTTGTTTTTGAAAAAAAGGAAGTAACTAAGGACGATGGTCTGCCTTACACCGTTTTTACACCTTATTCTAGAAAATGGAAGGCCAAACTTGCTGAAAATCCAATCAGCTCTTTTCCATCTGAAACATGTTTGCAAAATAGTTTCAACTATACTCCTCCGGCTATCCCTCTTCTAGAAACAATGGGATTCTCACATCAAGAGTGGAATTACCCATCCACTCAAGTAATGGATGAAATCATTCGCAATTATGCTGCACAGCGTGATTTTCCTGCTGTAAATGGTACATCAAGATTAGGTGTTCATCTTCGCTTTGGTACAATCAGTGTAAGACAATTGGTGATGAACTGTATGAACAAAAGTGAGACCTATCTCAATGAGCTGATTTGGCGAGATTTTTACCATCAGATTTTATTCAATTTTCCACATGTGGGAGAAGGGCATTCTTTTAGAAAAGAATATGATCAGATACAATGGCGAGATAGTGAAGCAGATTTTGAAAAATGGTGCAAAGGAGAAACTGGCTATCCTATAGTAGATGCCGGTATGCGTGAATTGGCAGCTACTGGCTATATGCACAACAGGGTACGTATGATAACGGCTAGCTTCCTGACCAAGCATTTGTTTATTGATTGGAGATGGGGTGAAGCTTGGTTTGCTTCAAAATTGCTTGATTTTGATTTGGCAGCAAACAATGGAGGATGGCAGTGGGCAGCTGGTTCTGGATGTGATGCGGCACCTTATTTCCGCATATTTAACCCTGCATTGCAAACAGAAAAGTTTGATAAAAAAGCTGACTACATTAACAAATGGGTTCCTGAATTCAATACCCTAAATTATCCTCAACCTATGGTTCAGCATGAGTTTGCAAGGAAAAGATGTTTGGAGAACTATGCCAAATGGTTAGGTAAATAATAAATGATACTTTTGCAGAGTTGTTATGCGAAAGATCGATTGGTATATTCTCAGGAATTTTCTTACCACATTTTTCTTCTCACTCATACTGCTCACCCTCATCAGTACGGTGATCGATATTAGTGAGCACACGGATGATTTTGCCCGTTCAGGACTAACAGCAAGCGAAATTTTTAATGGTTATTATGTGGGTTTCATACCACATATCGTGGCAATGCTCTTCCCACTTTTCGTATTCATTTCTGTCATCTTCTTCACTTCAAAAATGGCAAACCGATCTGAGTTTGTAGCCATTCTTTCTTCAGGTGTTAGTTTGAGACGGATCCTAAGGCCATATTGGGTGGGCGGCATCTTTCTGGCCTTGTTGCTGTGGTATGGAAATGCCTTTATCATTCCAAGAGCAAATACAATAAGGACAACCTTTGAGGCAAAATACATTAGAACCTCTATGCCGCAATCTTCTGGTACAGGTATCTATATGCGGACGGACTCATTTAGTTATGCTGGGATGCGTTTTTATGATACACTGACCAAAGTTGGTGGTTCTTTCTTTATGGAAACCATCAAAGGGAATAATGTTATATATAACCTTCGAGCAGATAACATTACCTGGGATACAGCTAGAAAAACCTGGAAAATGAACGGTGCTGTAGAAAGGAAAATCAATGGTCTTAAAGAGGATGTTACCTTTCAGTATGAGCTGTATAGAAAGTTACCTTTTGAGCCAAGCGACCTCAATCGGGATGAATATCTTCAATCAAGGATGATTTCACCTGATCTTCAAAAGAGAATTGAAAAGGAACGATTAAGAGGCTCTGAAACAGTAAAAGAACTTGAGATGGAAAATGCCCATCGTACATCCTCCCCAGTTGCTGTGGTTTTGCTTACTATAATTGGAGCAGTACTGGCAGTCAGAAAAATTCGAGGGGGGAGTGGAGCCCATCTGGCATTAGGGTTTATTATATGTGCTGTTTTTATCCTGACCGACAGGTTCTCTACCATTTTTTCTACAAAGGGCGATTTAAACCCCTATTTGGCAGCCTGGATACCCAATTTGCTTTTTGGATGCCTAACATGGTTTCTGTACAAAAAGGCTCCAAAATAGTGTTAATTATTTCTAACATTCTTTTATCCGCTCACTGTCTTTGTTTACCTTTACGCATCCAAAAATTCAGATATAATTCTTAGTCATGGAAGAGATAAAAGAGCGGTTCAAAGCCAAAGCGGATTTAGTTAGTGCAGAGATCAAACAAATGCTCAAAGAGCATGGTAATAAAGTGATTGGTGAAGTTACACTAGCACAAATCTACCAAGGTATGAGGGGGATGACTGGACTTGTAACTGAAACATCTCTCCTTGATGCAAATGAAGGAATTCGTTTCAGGGGTTATTCTATTCCTGAACTGAAAGAAAAGCTCCCTAATGTAAAAGGTGGAAGTGAGCCTTTGCCTGAAGCATTGTTTCATTTAATGTTGTTAGGTGAATTACCTAGCCAAGAAGAGGCTGATATCATTACGGCTACACTTCAAAGAAGATCTCATGTTCCTAATTATGTTTTCGATACCATCGAAGCACTTCCAATCACTTCTCACCCCATGACCATGTTTGTGGTTGGTATCATGGCATTGCAAAATGGTAGCCATTTTGCAAAAGCCTACGGAGAAGGTATGAATAAGAAAGATTATTGGGATGCAACATTTGATGACGCATTAGATTTGATTGCCCGCCTACCAAGAATTGCCGCTTATATCTATCGCAGAAAATATAAAAATGGTCAGCATATTGAACCAAATGGTCTATTAGACTGGGCAGGAAATTTTGCCCATATGATGGGTTATAATGATGATGGTTTCAAAGAGTTGATGCGTCTGTATATGACCATTCATGCTGATCATGAAGGTGGAAACGTATCTGCACATACCACCCATTTAGTTGGTTCAGCATTGAGTGATCCATTCCTCAGCTTTGCTGCTGGTATGAACGGATTAGCTGGTCCATTACACGGACTCGCCAACCAAGAAGTAATCAAGTGGATTTTTGAAATGCGAGAAACATTGGGTGTTGATCTTCCATCTAAAGAACAGATAGCTGATTATGTAAAGAAGACACTCTCAGAAGGTAAAGTTGTTCCTGGTTATGGTCACGCGGTTTTAAGAAAAACAGATCCAAGGTTTACAGCTCAAATGGAGTTTGGTAAAAAACATATGCCAGATGACGCCTTGGTTCAAACTGTTTGGAGAATTTACGAAACAGTTCCTGAAATTTTAAATGGCCTCGGAAAGGTTAAGAACCCATGGCCAAACGTAGATGCTCATTCTGGAGCACTATTGGTTCATTATGGTATGGTTGAATATGAATTCTACACTGTACTGTTCGGTGTTAGTCGTGCCTTAGGCGTACTAGCAAGTATCTGCTGGGATAGGGCTTTAGGAATGCCATTGGAGCGTCCTAAGTCGGTCACAACCGAACTTGTGAAAGAATGGATTGATGGTAATGGACAAATCTGGGGTGAGTAGTAACTACTTCCCAATTATAAGTCCATGAAAGATTCGTTGATGTACTTTACAAGTGACAACGAATTCTTTAAATCTAATTTCTTCAAAATTCTAGCCCGATGAGTTTCAACGGTCCTTGGTGAAAGAAATAGCTTTTCTGCAATCTCTTTATTTGTGGAACCATTTTTGATCAATTTGATGATTTCAATTTCTCGTTCAGTTAAACGACTTAATTTATTATCATCATCATCCATCAAAACCTGATTGGTAATGTTTCGCTGAATCTCAGCACAAAT
>JBEBDP010000087.1:0-29410 GCA_041156925.1 Bacteroidota bacterium
AAGAAACAACAAATGAGTAAACCACAGCTACTACCATCGCTTTCAATTGCGTGAAAAAGAATTCAGGGTTGCCATAAAATAAGCCGTCATTACCAGCACTGTTAACTGCCTTCGTGGCAAATACTCCTGTCAAAATCATACCAACAATTCCACCTAATCCGTGGCAAGGGAATACATCCAGTGTATCGTCTAAAGTAGATTTCTGCTTGTAGTGGACAGCAATATTCGAAATAATTGCTGCAACAACTCCAATGAAAATACTTTGTGGAATTCCTACAAATCCCGCACCCGGGGTAATGGCTACTAAACCAACTACCGCACCAATACAAAATCCAAGTACTGATGGTTTTTTACCTTTCATCACATCAAAAAACATCCATGATAGTCCCGCTGCACCAGCTGCTGTATTAGTAGTAGCGAAAGCAGAAACAGCTAAACCATTTGCACCTAATGCTGAACCAGCATTAAAACCAAACCAGCCAAACCATAATAGACCAGTGCCGATTAATACATAAGGAACATTTGCAGGCGGAATTTCTGCACCTTCCATATGAGCTTTCCTTCTTTTCAATACCAGAACACCAGCAAGGGCTGCGCAACCTGCTGAAATGTGAACAACTGTTCCACCAGCAAAATCAAGTGCTCCCATTTTGAAAAGGAAGCCATCTGGATGCCAACTCCAGTGTGCCAAAGGCGCATAAACTAGAATACTGAATAACACGATAAATAGGATGTAAGATGTAAATCTTACCCTTTCTGCTAATGCTCCAACCACCAACCCGGGGGTGATGATAGCAAACATTAATTGGAAGAGTGAAAACAATGTTTTTGGGATGGTAGGAGCTAGTCCCCAAGGTTCTGTATTGTTTACATCTTTAAAGAATAGGTGAGTAAGGGGGTTACCTACAAATCCTCCTAAGGATTCACCAAAACTCAAACTGTATCCAAAAGTGATCCAGATAACAGTAACTACACCTGCAGCAACAGTACTTTTAATCATGGTGGAAATCACATTCTTTCTATGGACCATTCCACCATAAAAAAAGGCTAAACCAGGGGTCATTAAGAATACCAACGCAGTTGAAATGAGCACCCAGGTAATATCAGCACCATTGTAAACACCAGCCTTGTCTTCAAAATTGGGTAAAACAGGAGTGAAAATAGCCACTATCGCTAATAGGGCCAGGAGAATGAAAGGGAGTCTGTCTCTTACAATTTTAGACTTCATTATTATTGTTTTGGTTAAAGAATATTTAATTATTTATCCCAAAACTATAAAATAGTAACCTAAATATGCTAAAAACAAAACATATTAAAATATGTAATATGATATTAAAAAAATTTTAAATGATTGCAAATCAATTAAATATATACTTATTAAGAAAAAAGTGTGGAAAATTAATTATTTAAAAATATATACATATAAAGATATATAATATGTAAATCATTGTAAATGGATTTTGAGTCCGTGTTAAGACAGTATTTACAGAACAGAAAGGACTATGCTAAATTGAAAAGGCTAGCATCTTTTGACTCTAATTGTGAGCTACCCATGAGAAATTCATCAACCTTTCTGGCACATTCTCTGCCTTCGCTAATAGCCCAAACAACCAGAGATTGGCCTCTTCTCATATCACCACAAGCAAAGATTTTGGCGATATTGGTTTTATAATCTTTTTCGGTTGCTTTTACATTTCCTCTTTCGTCAATTTGAACGTCTAGTTGGTCGATGAGACCATCTTTTTGAGGGGCGACAAAACCCATTGCCAGTAAAACCAAATCACAGGGAATGGTTTTTTCGGATCCAGCCTTTTCCACAAAAGAGCTTGGTCTGCCGTCCACTGATTTCCATTCAAGTTCAACTGTTTTTAAGGCAACTAATTCTCCTTTTTCATTTCCAATGAATTCTTTTGTTGCTATCGCCCATTCTCTGGTACAACCTTCTTCGTGTGAGGTAGTTGTTTTAAGGACCATTGGATAGGTAGGCCAAGGCATGAAGTCATTCCTCGATGCTGGTGGTTTAGGCATTAATTCAAATTGAAGCACTTCTGCAGCGCCTTGCCTATTTGAGGTTCCAACGCAATCACTACCTGTATCACCACCACCAATAACAACTACTCGTTTATTTTTTGCAGAGATGATATGGTCTATAATATTGCTTTCAATTGATTTGTTGGCTAGGGGATCTGAGCCTGCAACTATTTTGTTTTGTTGTTTGAGAAAGTTCATGGCAAAATGAACACCATTTAAATCTCTTCCAGGGATAGCTAGATCTCTCGGAACCGTTGAACCACCTGCGAGTACAACAGCGTTGTATTCTCTTAGTAAATCATTTAAGTTGACATTTACACCAACGTTAGCATTGCATTTAAAACTGATACCTTCTTTTTCTAATAACTCAATACGTCTATCAATTACATTCTTTTCAAGTTTAAAGTCGGGTATACCATATCGCAATAGTCCGCCTGGTTTTTCATCTCTTTCAAATACTGTAACAGTGTGACCTGCCTGGTTGAGTTGGGCTGCTGCAGCTAATCCAGCCGGACCACTACCAATAACTGCAATTTTTTTACCCGTTCTTAAAAAAGGAACTTTTGGTTGCACCAGTCCTTTTTCAAACGCGATTTCTATGATGTGTTTTTCTATTTCTTCAATATTAACAGGTGGCTGGTTGATACCCAAAACACAGGCACTTTCACAAGGAGCCGGACAAATTCTACCAGTGAACTCTGGGAAATTATTGGTGGAAGTTAAAATCTCATATGCTTCCTTCCAATCTTCTTTGTATACAGCGTCATTGAATTCTGGAATGATATTTCCTAAAGGACATCCATGGTGACAAAACGGTACGCCACAATCCATGCACCTTGCAGCTTGTTTGTTTAGTTCATCAGCTGAAAAGGGTTGTACAAATTCATTGTAATGTTGAACTCTTTCTGCTTTGTCAATTTTAGTTGGACTAACTCTTGTATATTCTTTAAATCCTGTTGGTTTTCCCATTGTCTATACTATTTAAGGGTAGCAGCAATACCTGATTTTTGTTTTGCCAAAACTGATTTATAATCTCTCGGAAATACTTTTATAAATCGAGCTCTCTGATTATCAAAATCACTTAGCAAGAATTTTGCTACTGTACTGTTTGTTGATGTAAAATGTTCTTCTAATAGCTGTTGTACAATTTCAACGTCATCTTGATCTAATGGATCTAAATCCACCATCTCTGGATTACACTTGTCTGAGAAGTCGCCATGAAGATCATAGATATATGCAATACCGCCACTCATACCAGCAGCAAAATTTCTGCCGGTTGCGCCCAATATTAGAACTGTTCCGCCAGTCATGTATTCACAACCATGGTCGCCAACACCTTCCACAACAGCAGTTGCTCCAGAATTTCTTACTGCAAAACGTTCACCAGCTTTACCTCTGATAAATGCTCTTCCATTGGTGGCTCCATAAAATGCCACATTCCCAATTAAGATGTTTTCTTCAGGAACGAATTTTGATTGTTTATCAGGGTAGACAATCATTTTGGCGCCACTTAATCCTTTACCAAAATAATCGTTTGCATCACCCTCTAATTCCAGCGTAATGCCTTTCGTGTTGAATGCACCAAAACTTTGTCCCGCTGTACCTTTGAATTTCAGATGGATAGTATCTTCTGGTAAGCCATCAGCACCAAATTTCTTTGTTATCTCATTACTGAGCATTGTACCTATGGTTCTATCAGTATTTTTGATAGGATAGTCAAGTGCGATTTTTGCTTTTCCTTCAAGTGCTTTTGCACTGTCTTCAATTATCTTCCAATCCAAGACACCAGCAATACCATGATCTTGTTCTTCTTGTTTGTAGATTCCAGTATAAGCATCTGTTGGCTCTTTGTATAGAATCGGAGAGAGGTCTAGCTTACTGTATTTCCAATGTTCAACGCCTTCTCTAATCTTTAGTGCATCAGACTGACCAACCATTTCTTCAATAGTTTTATAGCCAAGTTCTGCCATGATTTCTCTCAATTCAGCAGTCATGAACTTGATAAAGTTCACCACATACTCTGCAGCTCCGTTGAACCGCTTTCTTAAATCTGGATCTTGTGTAGCAACACCAACTGGACAAGTATTGAGATGGCATTTTCTCATCATGATACAACCTTCAACAACCAATGCTGCAGTAGCAACACCCCATTCTTCTGCACCAAGAAGTGTAGCAATAGCAACATCTCTTCCGGTTTTTAATTGTCCATCTGCTTGTAAAACAACTCTGCTTCTTAGTTTATTTTTTACCAAGGTTTGTTGTGCCTCTGCTAAACCAAGTTCCCATGGTAAACCAGCATGTCTAATTGAACTCAAAGGTGATGCACCAGTTCCACCATCATGTCCGGATACCAATACCACATCAGCCTTGGCTTTTGCAACACCAGCGGCGATAGTTCCAACACCAGCTTTTGAAACCAGTTTCACACTGATTCTTGCTTTTCTATTAGCATTCTTTAAATCAAAGATCAATTGGGCAAGATCTTCAATAGAATAAATATCGTGATGGGGTGGTGGCGAAATCAATCCAACACCTGGTGTTGAGTGACGAACTTTTCCAATCCAGTCATCTACTTTATGCCCTGGCAATTGTCCACCTTCTCCAGGCTTAGCACCTTGTGCCATTTTAATTTGTAGTTCATCTGCCTCAGTTAAGTATTGTGCTGTTACACCAAATCTGGCTGATGCAACCTGCTTGATAGAAGACCTCATAGAATCTCCGTTCTCAAGTGGCTGATAACGTATAGCATCTTCACCTCCTTCACCTGTATTACTCTTAGCACCGAGCCTGTTCATTGCTATAGCAAGCGTGGTGTGTGCTTCCCATGATATTGAGCCAAACGACATAGCACCAGTCGCAAATCTTTTGTAAATATTTTCAGCTGGCTCAACTTCTTCTAATGGGATAGAAGTGCGAAGAGGGTTGATGGAAAACATACTTCGAAGTGTACACGCTTTTTCACTTTGCTCATTGACCAACTTCGAATATTTTTTAAACAAACTATAATCGCCTGTTCTGGTAGAATGTTGAAGTAGATGAATGGTTTGTGGATTGAAAAGGTGAAATTCTCCTTTTCTCTTCCATTGGTATATTCCACCAACAGGGAGTCGGTCTACCGGTGTATTTTTCTTACTGAATGCAAGATTGTGTTTTGCCAAAGCTTCTCTTGCAATCTCATCTAGTCCCAACCCTTCAATTCGTGAAACAGCCCCAGTGAAATATTTATTCACTACATCCTGATTCAATCCAATGATTTCAAAAATTTGTGCACCTTGGTAAGATTGCAAAGTGGAAATTCCCATTTTTGAAAAAACTTTCAATAGTCCTTCATTGACAGCCTTGATGTAGTTTTTCTTTAATTGTTCTGGGTCTGTATCTGTTTTTATTTTTCCACTCATCCTCATATCCCTTATGCTTGATAAAGCGAGATAAGGATTTATGGCTGTTGCTCCGAAACCAATGAGACATGCAAAATGGTGAACCTCCCAGACATCTCCTGCTTCAACTATAATTCCCACTTTACCTCTGTAGCCTTTTCTGATGAGATGATGGTGAATTGCAGCAGTTGATAACAAAGAAGGAATAGGTGCATGGTCTGAATCGATAGCTCTGTCTTGCAAAATCAATACTTCAAAACCATCTTCAACTGCATCCACTGCATATCTGCATATTCTGTCCAATGCTTTTTTTAATGCACCTGCACTTCCATCTGCTCTGAAATAACACTGTAAAGTTTTGGCTTGAAAAATCCCTGTATCAATACTTCTGATTTTTTCAAGATCATGATTGGTTAATACAGGATGCTTCAGTGCAACAGTGTGACAACTCAATGGATCTTCAATAAGCATATTACCATTGTTCCCAACGAAAGTTGCAAGTGACATAACCAATCTTTCTCTTATTGGATCAATTGGTGGGTTGGTTACTTGCGCAAACAACTGTTTGAAGTAACTGCTTAAATGTTGTGGTTGATCACTTAATATCGCCAATGGAACATCAGTGCCCATTGAACCAATTGGTTCTTTTCCGTCCAACGCCATTGGTGCAATGATATTCTCTAAATCTTCTGCACTGTATCCAAATGCTTTTTGGTATTTGAATACCTGATCAGGTTGCAAATGGGTAAATGTTACACGTGGTTCTGGTAACTCATTTAACCTGATTTTATATTTATTTAAATAATCAGCATATGGTTTTTGGCCGCAGATATTTTTCTTTAACTCTTCATCACTAATGATTCTTCCTTCTTCAATATCTACCACAAACATTTTGCCGGGCTGTAATCTTCCTTTTTCAATTACAAGAGAAGGATCTACAGGTAGCGCTCCTGTTTCAGAAGCCATGATTACACGGTCGTCTGAGGTGACACAATACCTGGAAGGTCTTAATCCATTTCTATCCAAGGTAGCACCAATCATTCTGCCATCTGTAAATGATATTGAAGCTGGACCATCCCATGGTTCCATGATTGAAGCATGAAATTCATAAAAGGCTTTTTTGACTGGATCCATGTTTTCATCGCCGTCCCATGCCTCAGGTATCAACATCATCATTACGTGTGGTAATGATCTTCCTGTCATGGTCAACAATTCAATCATGTTGTCTAAGCTAGCAGAGTCGCTTTGACTACTTGAAACCAAAGGCAATATCATCTCCATTTCTTCTTTGGTGAAATAAGGAGATGTAAATCCTTTTTCATTGGTCTTGATCCAATTCAAATTGCCCTGCAAAGTATTGATCTCGCCATTGTGTGCAATAAATCTAAATGGTTGTGCCAGTTTCCAAGAAGGGAAGGTGTTTGTGGCAAATCTTGAATGCACCAAACCAAGCGCACTGACAACTTTTTTATTTTGAAGATCTGGATAATAACTGCGAACCTGTCCACTTGTTAACTGTCCTTTGTAAACAATTACTTTGTAGGATAAAGATGCCAAGTAAAATCCAATTGGATCTTTTTTGACAGTATTGTTGATTAGATGACTTGCATAGTTTCTCAAAACAAAAAGCTTTCTTTCAAAAGCCATTGGGTCATTGATGTGATCCGGACAAGAAATGAAAACTTGTTCTATATCTGGCTCTACAGATCTGGCAGTAAATCCGATTTCTTCCGGATTCACAGGAACTTTTCTCCAGGCAAGTACTTCCATGCCCAGTTCCTCTGTGGTCCTTGTAAAAATATCCCTGCATTCTTCTCTTAAGCGAAGCTCTTTTGGAAAGAAAACCATCCCTACACCATATCTTCCAAAAGCTGGTAAATGAACACCCAGCTTCAAACATTCATCGAAGAAAAAGGCATGTGGTGTTTGAATCAAAATACCGGCTCCATCACCAGTATTGTTTTCGCAACCACAAGCGCCCCTGTGTTCCATATTTTCCAATATGGTTAGGGCATCAGAAATGATTTGATGACTTTTATTACCCTTGATATTCGCTACGAAACCTATTCCACATGCATCTCTTTCGAATTCAGGACGATATAATCCCGGATTTCTTGCCATAAGAAAACTAATTTTAAAAAAATTCTAATAAAACGACCAATAGGATGGATAAAATCCAACATTAAGGCAAGCGTTCGCTTGAAATTAATAAAAAGAAGCGAAAGCTTGAAAAAAGTTCCAAGAATTTAATTAAAAAGTTTTCAACGTTTGATCTTATTCTGCGTAGCTGCTAACAGGCTCACAAGTACATACCAAGTTACGGTCGCCGTAGGTGTTGTTTACTCTTGCCACGGTAGGCCAGAATTTACTCACATGTAGACGTTCAACTGGGAATGCTGCTTTTTGTCTAGAATAGGGTCTATCCCATTCATTTGTGCAGATATTTTTAAGTGTATGTGGAGCTCTTTTTAGGACGTTGTCTTTTTTGTCGGCCTGACCTTCTTCAATTTCTCTGATTTCATTTCGAATGGAAATCATTGCATCACAAAAACGGTCAAGTTCTCCCTTGTCTTCACTTTCAGTTGGTTCAATCATGATGGTACCCGGCACTGGGAAGCTCATGGTAGGTGCATGGAAGCCATAATCCATCAATCTTTTCGCAACATCTTCTGCTTCTATGTCGGCCGACTTTTTAAATGGTCTTAAATCGACAATGAATTCATGTGCACAGGTATTATTGCTTCCAAGATACAATACATCATAATGTCCGGTTAGCCTGCATCTCATGTAATTAGCATTCAGAATTGCATATTCGGTTGAAGCTTTTAAGCCTTTGCTACCGAGCATTCTGATGTAACCATAACTGATGAGCAAGATACTTGCACTACCATACGGTGCAGCACTAACTGCAGTGTTGCCCTTGTCGAGTTTAATATCTTCGTTGTTGTTGAAGCTATGTCCGGGTAGGAAAGGAGCCAAATGCGATTTTACGCAAATTGGGCCCATACCAGGACCACCACCGCCATGTGGAATTGCAAATGTTTTATGAAGATTCAAGTGGCACACATCCGCACCAATCAAGCCCGGAGCGGTTAATCCCACCTGTGCATTCATATTTGCACCATCCATGTATACTTGTCCTCCGTGCTCATGAATAATCTGTGTGATTTCTTTTACAGTCTCCTCATATACACCATAAGTACTTGGATAAGTAATCATGATACCAGATAGCACATCACTGTATTGATTTGCTTTTTCTTTTAAATCTG
This sequence comes from Bacteroidota bacterium, assembly GCA_041156925.1. Lineage (GTDB taxonomy): Bacteria > Bacteroidota > Bacteroidia > Chitinophagales > Chitinophagaceae > Pollutibacter. The sequence goes on from JBEBDP010000087.1 coordinate 8,678, forward strand.
CAATATCAATGTAACCATTGTCTAGTGCCTTAACCACTACAACTTTCATTCCAGCCATCACTGCAGATGCTGGATTGGTACCGTGTGCAGAGATTGGTATGAGCATTACGTTGCGGTGATGATCTCCTCTCGACAAATGGTAACCTCTGATGGCTAGTAGTCCAGCATATTCACCTTGAGCACCACTATTCGGCTGCAAACTGCAAGCATCAAATCCGGTTACTTCATTGAGGTATTTCGAAAGTTCTTCAGCCATCAATTGGTAGCCTTTTGTTTGGGAAGTAGGTGCAAAGGGGTGAATGCTGCTCCAGCAGGGCCAACTCAATGGCATCATCTCGGTTGCAGCATTTAATTTCATCGTACAACTTCCTAAAGAAATCATTGAGGTGTTGAGCGACAAATCTTTGTTCTCTAAAGACTTGATGTAACGCATCATCTTACTCTCACTGTGGTAACTGTTGAAAACTCCTTGCTCTAAAAATGGAGAAGTTCTGGTTAATGCAGTTGGAATATTTTTTAGATAATCTTCTTTTGATAAGGTTTCATTGATTGTCTCGTTAACGCCAAAACACTTCAGTAATTCAACAACATTTTCTCTTGTTGTAGTTTCATCAAAACTGATACCGATTTGTTTTTCGTTGATTAATCTTAGGTTAATCAGTTTGCCAGCAGCTCCTTCAACAATTTCTTTAGCATTGTTCGCATTCACAACAATAGTATCAAAATAGTGTGCAGAAGCAAGTGTAAATCCTTTTGCTGTTAAGGCTTTCGCTGTAGTAAATGCAAGCAATGAAGTGCGAGTTGCTATTTGCTTAAGACCATTCGGGCCATGGTAGACTGCATACATGGCTGCCATGTTTGCAAGTAAGGCCTGTGCTGTACAAATATTCGAAGTAGCTTTTTCTCTTTTGATGTGTTGTTCACGTGTTTGAAGCGCCATGCGCAATGCCCTGTTTCCATCAGCATCAATACTTACCCCAATAATTCTTCCTGGAATACTGCGTTTGAAATCATCTTTGGTTGCAAAGAAAGCAGCATGTGGTCCACCAAAACCCAAAGGAACCCCAAATCTTTGTGCTGAGCCACAAGCAGCATCTGCACCTAATTCACCAGGAGGGGTTAACAATGTAAGTGAAAGAAGATCAGTTGTCATCACAACATAACCACCAACTGCATGAACTTTTTCTATGAATGATTTTGGATCAATTACTGCTCCTAAATTGTTGGGATATTGAACCAAGGCGCCAAAATAGGTTTCGTCTAAATCCGCAGTTTCCAAACTTCCCTGAACAATTTCAATACCGATAGGAAGTGCTCTTGTTATGAGCAAATCCAATGTTTGTGGGAAGCAATGTTCATCAACGAAAAACTTTGGACGATCGATGCTGTCTTGTTTGTTGAGTGCGTTGAAGAACATGGTCATTGCTTCTGCAGCTGCAGTTGCTTCATCCAAAAGAGAAGCATTAGCGATAGGTAGTCCCGTTAGATCAGTAACCATTGTTTGGAAGTTCAATAAACTCTCTAATCTTCCCTGAGCAATTTCAGCTTGGTAGGGAGTGTATTGTGTATACCATCCTGGGTTCTCAAATATGTTTCTAAGAATTACACTCGGAGTATGTGTTCCATAATAACCTTGACCAATGAAGTTCTTGGCAACAATATTCTGTTCACCTAATTTTTTAACATGATCTAAATAGGCTGCTTCACTCATTGCAGTAGGAGTGTTGAGTTCCTTTTGCATTCTAATATTTCCAGGAACTGTCTTGTCTATAAGTGTGGCCAAATTGGGTTCACCTATGGTGTTCAACATATGTACCTCTTCTTCTGGTGAAGGCCCAATATGTCTGCTCCTGAATTCGTTATCCTGCTGCTCAAAAAGATTCATCTATCAAATATTTTGGGTGATGGAATGTATCAACTAAAGGGAGTGCAAATTTAATCAGATCGAAGCAGTATTTGTATACTTTGTATACCCTTAAAGACAATTGTGGATTAAATGGTGAAACACGGGTATAATAGTGGTTTTAGTTTATTTTTGAGGTATGTCAAACGAGTTATTGGTCAATTGGGAGAAAAAGTCGGCCGAACACGAAAAGCTGTATAAAAACTACCTAAAAAAGGTGGATAAAAACAAAGTGCTCAAGCAGCTTCCATCTCTCCATGAGGAGGCTTTTGAGCAAGTCGACTGCCTGACCTGTGCCAATTGCTGTAAAAATTATTCACCAAGGTTTAAAACGCCTGATATCAAAAGGATCAGCAAGGTATTGGGGTTGCGGGAGAGTGTGTTTATTGATACCTATTTAGAGCTTGATGCTGAGGGGGATTACGTGCTAAAGACAAAGCCATGTCCCTTTTTAGGAAGTGATAATTTCTGTTCCATTTATGAGGATAGGCCATCCGACTGCCGACGGTTTCCGTATACCGATGAAGATGTGTTCTTTAAACGCCCTGCTATCACCCTGAAAAATACCTCATTTTGTCCGGCAGCTTATTTTGTGATTGAAAAGCTGATGGAGGTTGCTAAGTAAGCCTTAATAGCTCAAACGCTTAATGGTAGGGTTTTTGATCCAATTGTAAACAACAATACCAATGGTCATTGTGCCTCCAAAAACAACCGCTGGTACAACCCCCATTAACCGAGCAGCAAAGCCACTTTCAAAAGCTCCTAATTCATTGGATGAAATAATGAAAATACTGTTGAGGGAAGAAACTCTTCCTTTCATGTTTTCAGGCGTTTTTAATTGTAGTACAGTAGATCTAACGATTACACTGATCCCATCCAATACCCCTGAAATCAATAAAGCCGCAAAGGATAACCAAAAGAAGGTGGATAAGCCAAAGACAATCATCATCAAACCGAATCCTGCAACACAATACAGCATTACTTTTCCTTGACCTTTTTTCATGGGAATGAAATTGATGATTAACATCACCAAGATGGCACCAATTCCAGGTGCCGATCTTAAAATTCCTAAACCTTCTGGTCCAGTTTTTAATATTTGATCTGAGAAGTAGGGTAGCAAGGCAGTAGCACCACCAAAGAAAACTGCAAATAAGTCGAGGCTTAATACTCCTAAAATTTCTTTCGATTGCCAGACAAATTTAAAACCTTGTTGAATGCTTTTCACCATGGGTTCTTTATGTTGTATGACAGCAGGAGGTTTAGGCTTGATGAAGAAAAGCAACAGCACTGAAAGTGTGAGCATAATGATCATGATGATGAATGCAAAAGTGATGCCTTTTTCTCCATATAACAATCCTCCTATAGCTGGTCCGGATACCGCTGCAATTTGCCAAGAGCTGCTGTGCCAGCTTGTTGCGTTGGGGAGTTTTTGTTTGGGTACCAGCATGCTGACTAATGCAAATGAGGTTGGACCGCTAAATGCTCTTGCAACACCTGTTAAAAATGCAATCATGTAAACCGCCAGTAAAACTGTCGATTTGCTCAAAATGCTTAATGCATGCTCACTGGTGATATACGCAAACAGGATGGTGAGTACAAGATTACAAGCCAGACTATAATGCAGTAATTTTTTCTTGTCGCTTTTATCGATAATGTACCCAGAATAAATAGCCATGATAACCGCAGGTACAAACTCCACTAGTCCAATTAATCCAATGCTAAAAGGATCTTTAGTGATGGCAAATACTTCCCAGCTGATCAAAGTTGCTTGCATGGTAAGCACCATGATGAAAAAAAAGCGAGCAACAATGTACATGCGAAATTCAAAATACCTCAAAGCGGCAAAGCTTTTATGTCTGAAGAACTTGAACATGCCTGTAAAGTTCGCATTTTATCTGCAAAACATTTAGGGAAATGTAATAACGTGCTGTCCCTCTGTATAGTCACGATCTAGCGCAGCCAATAAAATATCAAGATGTTCTGGGTTGTTTATAAAGTCGACATTACTGGCATCAACAAATAAAGTCTTAAACGAATGTTGTTTGATATAGTGGGTATAGGTCTGCTGAATTTCAAACAAATAATCATCCTTGATATTTTGTTCATACGACCTGTTCCTTTTTTTGATATTCTCTTGTAGTTTATTTACAGGTGCATGAAGATAGATGAGTAAATCTGGCTGAAGCAATTGGGGTTGCATCATTTCAAATAAACGTTGAAACAAACGAAACTCATCAACAGGTAAATTAACCTTTGCAAAAAGTAAACATTTGGTGAAGAGGTAATCTGATACCGTAATATTTTGAAATAAATCTTGCTGACTCAGCAAGTCCTTTAATTGCTTGAATCGTTCTGCCATGAAGAACAATTCAACTGAAAACGCATATTGGGCAGGGTTTTCATAGAACTTGGCCAAAAAAGGATTGTCGGCAAACTCCTCTAATACAAGACGTGCATTGAGTTTATTGGCCAATAAACCAGCTAATGTGGTTTTACCAGCTCCTATATTTCCCTCTATGGTAATGAACTTGTATTTCATTTCGTCAAACTTACAGCAGCAAAGCCAAAAGCAAAGTTTTTATTTTTTAGTTTTTTTCATAAAGGGCAACTTCAAGGGTATCCTCACAATCATTCAACATATCAATAATTGATTTACTTGTTTTTGGATCAATATAATCTGGGATTAACTCTGAGAGTGGCACCAACACAAACCTTCTAATTGAAATACGGTCGTGTGGAACAGATAATCCGGGTTTGTTGATGATTTGATTTTCAAAATACAGTATATCAATATCAATGGTTCTAGCCCCATTTTTTTCAGCTCTTATTCTGCCTAAATCTTGTTCAATGGCTAATAGTGCAGTCAATAGTTCTTCCGGACCAAAAGAGGTGGCTATTTCTACAACTTGATTCAAAAAAGAGGGTTGTTCTGTAATTCCCCATGCTGCAGTTTCATAAATAGAGGATACTCTAAGGATCTTTATTCCTTTTTGTTGCATTTTTTCCTTTGCTGCAGCCATAAATCCTAAACGGTCGCCTAAGTTGCCACCTATCAATAAATATGCTGCTTTCATAAATATGCCTGTTTGAAGGCGATCAAAGTTCTTTATTTTCGTGCTCTAAACGTTTGACGGTTGAAAAGTTTTTTTAAGAGTTTTTTTGCCACTTTACTTGCCCTAGTGGTTTTCTTTGGACTGATTTTTATTTTGTTTTTTGGTATAGCAGGTGCATTGCTTGCTGATGAACAAGTCAAAATAGATTCAAAATCTGTCTTGGTAATCGATCTTTCCAAGCGAATGTCAGATCGTAAAATCGATGATCCTTTTGCAGAAATCTCCGGAGATGAAGCATATCCTGATCTTTCCACAGCAATAAAGTTGATAAAGTATGCTGCTAAAGATAGCCTGATAAAAGGTATTTATTTGGTTGCCAAAGACAACGGTAATGGCGCGGCAAGTTCAACAGAATTAAGAACGGCTTTAACTGAGTTTAAAAAGTCAAAAAAATTCATCATAGCCTTCGGTGACTATATTTCTCAATCAGCCTACAGTATTGCAGCATTATCAGATAAGATTTATTGTCACCCTAAGGGCATGTTTGAATGGCAAGGGATGTCTGTAGAATATGTTTTTTTCAAAAGCTTACTCGATAGGTTAGAAATCAAGCCTCAAATATTTTATGCTGGTAAATTCAAAAGCGCTACTGAGCCTTTTAGAGAGTCGAGCATGACTGCTGCAAATAAAGAGCAAACACAGGTATGGTTAAATGATTTGTATACAGAAATGCTAACTAAAGTAGCTGATAGCAGAGGTTTGTCGGCAGATTCTTTGAAGTTGTATGCTGAACAGTTTAGAATTGACGCACCTGAAAAAGCAGTACAATATAAATTCATTGATGGACTTAAATTTGATGATGAAGTAAAGCAAGAGATCAAGTCCAAACTTGGATTAGCCAAAACAGACAAAATTAATTTTGTTAGTCTCCCTGATTATGAAAAAGCAGCGGATTTATCAGATGATTATGCAAAAGAGAAAATAGCTGTTGTATTTGCTGAAGGTGATATCATGTATGGAAAGCCTTCTCCTGAAACCATAACATCTGACGAATATTTATCGCTCTTAAGAAATATCAGGTATGATAAATCTATCAAAGCAGTTGTACTTCGTGTAAACTCGCCAGGTGGAAGCAGTCTTGCCAGTGAAATCATTTGGCGTGAGATTGAGATGATTAAAAAAGAGGGAAAGAAAGTAGTTGTATCCATGGGTAACGTAGCAGCAAGTGGTGGTTATTATATTGCTTGCAACGCAGACAAAATATTTGTACAGCCTAACACCATTACTGGTTCTATTGGTGTTTTTTCTGTGGTGCCAGATTTCTCCTCATTCATGAAGAATAAGCTTGGAATAACCTTTGATGGAGTAGCTACCTCAAAGTATGCGGATGTTCCAAGTATTACTAGAGCCATGACTGAAGAAGAGAAAAAAATCATTCAGCACGAAGTGGATAAAATCTACATGACATTCAAAACAAGGGTTGCAGAGGGAAGGAAATTAGACTTGAATTATGTAGATAGCATTGCACAGGGTAGGGTATGGACAGGCAAAAGGGCAATTGATTTAAAATTGGCTGATCAGATAGGTGGACTAGAAGAGGCTATTTCAGCTGCTGTAAAAATGTCTGGAGTAAAAACCTATAGGGTGAAATCTTATCCAGAACCCAAATCATTCTTTGAGTACATCATGAATGTTTATCCAGATGAGCTGAGCAGATCTTCATTGAAAAAGGAGTTAGGTTCTGAAGAATACGAAATTTTCCTACGCCTGAAAGAACTGAAAAATGAAAAGGGAGAAATAAAAGCAAGATTGCCTTTCGAGCTTTCAATTCACTAAATTTGCTGAATGTCTGGAAAAGCTCATCAGTATAATCAACTAGTGGCCATGTTGGCCATAGCCAAAGCAAGTCTTAAATCTATCTTTAGAAGTCCCTCCGCAGTCATCTTTAGCTTCTTATTCCCAATTATATTCATTCTTGTATTTGGATTTTTGAGCTCTACAACACCTGTTATCAAAGTGGCATTTGCAGAGGAATCATCAACTAAAAATGAGCTGTACAAGAAATTACTCGAAAAGAGTAACCTTAAGATTAAGACCCAACCGGAAAAAATATCATTGCAGGAATTAGAGAAGGGGCATATAACTGCTATACTCAACATCAAGGAAGTGGCTCCAAATGCATTTCCTAAATATGTGGTAGAAATTACTACATCAACTGCGGCTGCTGATCGAATAGGATTACTACAATCAATTATTCAGCAAGTGATTGCTGAGTTGGATGTTGTAAATTTTCCACAACGTCCTACTTATGCGTTCATGCAAAAGGAGACGTTACCTGGTCGTGAATACAGGACCATCGACTTTATCTTACCCGGGCAACTTGGCTTCTCGTTGTTAAGTGCAGGGGTATTTGGTGTTGCGTTTATCTTTTTTAACTTACGTCAGACACTAGTATTGAAGCGTTTTTTTGCAACACCTATCAAAAGAACCTATATCGTTTTTGGTGAGGGATTGGGGCGAATAGCTTTTCAGATGATAACAGCTGTTGTTATCCTTTCTATTGGACATTTTGCGTTTAAGTTTACACTCATCAATGATTGGGTTACATTCCTTGAACTCATGGTACTGAGTTTAATTGGCCTGATTGTATTCATGGGGTTTGGATTTATTGTAAGCGGACTAGCAACAAGTGAGAGTACCATTCCTCCTTTTGCCAATTTGGTTACACTTCCTCAGTTTTTGTTAGCAGGTACTTTTTTCCCTGTTGAGAATTTTCCTAGCTGGTTGCAACCCCTTTGTAATATTCTTCCATTGACACATCTTAATCAAGCAATGAGGAATGTTGCCTTTGAAGGGGCACATCTGACTGATTGTGGTCCACAGTTGCAATACCTATTGATCTGGGGAATTGTACTTTATGCTGCTGCAATCAAGGTTTTCCGTTGGGAATAGCGGATAGTTGATAATTCTTTAGGTTTCTTTGTAGCCCTTCCCATTTTGCTCTTTTAACAGGAGAATCTTTAAAAATACTATTGAACTTTTCTTTATCGAGGTTAAGCCAATCGGATATGGTAAAACTAAGCATGCCATCTGTAGGAGAAAATGCTTGTTCTTGGTGTGGATGGCTAAACCTGTTCCAAGGACAAACATCCTGACAAATATCGCATCCAAAAATCCAGTTATCCGATTTTCCTTCAAGAGCTTTTGGTAAAAGGGCTTGTTTCAATTCAATTGTGAAATAAGAAATGCATTGATTTGCTGCAATTTCTTTGTTGGGGAGAATTGCATCAGTTGGACAAGCATCAATACATTTTGTGCATGTACCGCAATAGTCCTGAACCAGAGGTTGATCTGGAATAAGTTCTAGATCTGTGATCAGTGTTGCAATAAAAAAGAAGGATCCCTTTTTTTTGTTAATCAAGTTCCCATTTTTGCCCACCCATCCTAAGCCGCTTTTAACGGCCCACGCTCTTTCCAATACAGGTGCAGAATCTATAAACCCTCTTCCTTCAATTTGACCAATAGAGTCTCTGAGACTGGTTAAGAATTTATGCAGTAGATCTCTAACCACGGTATGATAATCTTTTCCGTATGCGTATTTAGCTACTTGAGGGAGCTGTGGGTCTTGTATTTGATCAGGAAAGTAATTGTATAAAAGAGTGATGACAGATTTTGCACCTGGAACCAAGACTGTGGGATCGACCCGCATATCAAAATGATTTTCCATGTATTTCATTTCACCATGGAAACCTTTGCTCAACCAATTTTCTAATCTTTTAGCATCATCATCTAGTCTTCTAGCGACAGCAATACCACATGCATCAAACCCCATTGCAGATGCAATGTGTTTGACTGTATTTGTGTGTTGCGCAGTTGAACTTAACATAAGCTCATTTTAGTCTAAGGCTGCTTCAACTCCAGATCGAATTTGCATAAATAGATCTCTCTTTTGAATATTTAAGGGAGAGACAGGAAGAACGATGCCAATATATTTTCTCTTTAAATCCATCCAAGGCCAAGTTCCTTGAGCGGATGCACCAGAATAAACGTTGCGCCAAATATTGCCATTGTCTTCTTCAATCCAACTGCCTGCAGCATAGTTCCAACCTTTTGTTAATTCAGGATTGTACCTAACACGAGCTTCAGTGAATTGATGTTCCAATAAATAATTGACAGATTTTTCTGAGAGTACTTTTTTGCCGTTGAACATTCCTTTGTTCATGATCATTTGAAGAAAATTCAAATAATCAAATGCTGAACAACTTGCACCAGAAGATGGATTGGGCGCCTTTCCTCCCTCATCATAAAATGAAGCGGTCCTCATACCCAATGGTCTAAATAATTTTTCTTGTGCAACTCTATCAAATGTTTTTTTTGTGATGACTTCAATTACTCTTCCAACCATGTTCATGCCTACACTGCCATCAGAGAACGCTTCACCAGGATTGTCGACAATTAATTTTTTCGAAGCAAAAAATTCCATTTCTTCTTCAAGAGTATTGAACTTACTTTTTTGTGTAAACTTGACTATCCCCGTTGCATCAGCGTCTAGTCCGGTTGTTTGCGACAAGCAATGTCTGATGGTGATATAACCCTTCATGTACTTTCCAAAGACTGGCACATACTTGCTTACAGGATCATCTAAGTTGAGTTTGCCTTCATCTACAAAAATCATAACCAAAGCAGCAGTGAGCCATTTACTGCTGTTGCCAATTGGAGCAGACATCTTAAGTTTAAAATCTTCTGACTCCTTCAGGAAAATATTTTTTCCTTCTTTTTGCACAACTACCACTAGGTCTTTGCCTAGCGTTTTTTCATTTTGTTTCAATGTTTTTTCAAGCTGACTAAAATCAGGTTGTGCGTAAAGGGACTGCAACATTAGCATGAAAATCAATCCCAGACTGAATTTTAGACATGTTTTGTAGTGGTTTGCTGCCATATTTACCTGATTTCCTTTGTGGTTAATGATTTGTGGATGCAATGTAAATCTAATCATATGAATTTAAACAACTTTACCATTCAAGCCGCAGAAGTGGTTCAATCAGCTCAACAAGCTGCATTTAATGGAAAGAACGTTAATATAGAAACAGAACATATTCTCCAGAGTTTACTTGGTCAGAAAAATTCGCCTGTAGATTACCTGTTGAAGAAAAATAATGTTTCTCTACAGGTACTCCAAGCAAAGTTAAATGAAGCGCTAGTTAAACTTCCAAAAACTGAAGGAGAAGCTGCACAGTCCCTTTCAAGAGATGCCAATAACACCTTTCTTAGGGCAGTATCTTCCTTGTCGAAATTTGGGGATGAATTTGTTACACCTGAACATATCTTACTTGCTCTCCTTACCGGATCAGATTCTGTAGCGAAGTTGATCAAAGAAGCAGGTCTAACCGAAAAAGGTTTGCTTCAAGCCATACAAGAACTGCGTAAGGGTGAAAAAGTAAAGAGTCAGACCCAAGAAACCCAGTTTGATACACTGAACAAATACGCGAAAAATCTTATCGATATGGCGCGTCAGGGCAAATTGGATCCGGTAATAGGAAGGGATGAGGAAATACGCCGAACCTTGCATATTCTCACAAGAAGATCAAAAAACAATCCAATACTAGTAGGTGAGCCTGGCGTTGGTAAAACTGCTATTGCTGAAGGACTCGCAATGAGAATTGTAAATGGTGACGTTCCCGAAAATTTAAAATCAAAATTGATTTATGCACTGGATATGGGTCAGCTTATTGCAGGTGCAAAATACAAAGGTGAGTTTGAAGAGCGTTTGAAAGGGGTTGTAAAAGAAGTTGCTGCAAGTGATGGAGAAATCATTTTGTTCATTGATGAAATTCATACCCTGGTTGGTGCTGGTGGTGGAGAAGGTGCAATGGATGCGGCTAATATTCTAAAGCCAGCATTAGCAAGAGGAGAGTTGAGAGCAATTGGCGCCACTACATTAAATGAATACCAGAAATATTTTGAGAAGGACAAGGCACTCGAAAGAAGGTTTCAGAAAGTTGTAATTGATGAACCTACAGTAGAGGATGCAATTTCCATCTTAAGAGGAATAAAGGATCGTTACGAAACACATCACCACGTAAGAATAAAAGACGAAGCAATTATCGCTGCTGTAGAATTATCACATCGCTACATCAGTGATCGTTTTCTTCCTGATAAGGCAATCGACTTGATTGATGAAAGCGCCGCAAAACTGCGTCTGGAAATGAATTCGATGCCTGAAGAGTTAGATAAGCTTGAAAGGCTGATCAGACAACTTGAAATTGAAAGAGAGGCCATCAAGCGTGAGAATGATGAAGTAAAAATGAAAGAGCTCAATACTGAGATAGCTAATCTTGCTGTTGAACGTGATACACTTAAATCTAAATGGAAAGAGGAAAAAGAATGGGTGGAAAAAGTGCAACAGGCAAAATCTGAAATTGAGCGATTAAAATTGCAAGCTGAAAAAGCAGAGCGCGAGGGAGATTATGGAACAGTAGCTGAAATCCGTTACGGTAAAATCAAAGAGAAAGAAACGCTGATTGCAACTCTTTCTACTGAGTTGGAAAATAGTACAGAGACTAGGTTGCTCAAAGAAGAGGTAGATGCTGAAGATATTGCTGAACAAGTTGCTAAGGCAACAGGCATACCGGTATCAAAAATGTTGCAGAGTGATAGAGAGAAACTGTTGCAGCTAGAGGAACATTTACATGAGCGAGTTGTTGGTCAGGAAGAAGCTATTACAGCTGTAGCAGATGCCATTAGAAGAAGCAGGGCGGGTTTACAAGATCCAAAGAAGCCTATTGGTTCATTTATTTTTCTTGGTACTACGGGTGTAGGTAAAACAGAATTGGCCAAAACATTAGCAGCTTATTTGTTTGATGATGAAAATATGATGACCCGCATAGACATGAGTGAATACCAAGAAAAACATACGGTTTCACGATTGGTTGGTGCTCCTCCCGGCTATGTGGGATATGATGAAGGTGGTCAGCTTACAGAGGCAGTCCGTAGAAAACCCTACAGTGTTGTCTTGTTAGATGAAATTGAAAAAGCACATCCTGATGTATGGAATGTTTTGTTACAGGTATTAGATGATGGAAGGTTGACTGACAACAAAGGAAGGGTAGTGAATTTCAAGAACACGATTATCATCATGACCAGTAATATTGGAAGCCACCTCATTCAAGAAGCATTTGAAAATGTTAAACCGGAATCTCTTGATGCGGCTGCTGAAAAAGCCAAGATAGATGTAATGGCTTTGCTGAAACAAACCATCAGACCAGAGTTTTTGAATAGGGTTGATGAGATCATCATGTTCCAGCCATTGAGCAGAAAGGATGTAAGGCAGATTATTGAAGTGCAATTAAAAGGATTAAAATCCTTGGTGCAATCTTCAGGTATCAACCTGGATTTCTCAAAATATGCTGTTGATTTTCTTGCCGAGAATGGATTTGATCCACAGTTTGGTGCAAGACCATTAAAGCGTTTGATCCAAAAAGAAATTGTCAATCAACTTTCAAAGAAAATATTAGCAGGGGAAGTTGATCGAACCAAAAATGTTACGGTTGATGTTTTTGATGGGGTGGTGGTGTTTCGGAACGATTGAGTTTGATAATTTTTTTATTACCTGATGATTTAGTTTTTGGGTTAGATCGATGTTGTTGAAATTGTGGAGTTTCTCCTAAGGCAGTCGGCACGACTGCCTTTTCTATTTCCTTTCCAATAAGTTTTTCAATTCTTTTGAACTTGATAAAATCTTCTTGGTTCACCAAAGTGATAGCTGCTCCTTTTGTTGCTGCCCTGGCTGTACGGCCTATTCTATGCACATAATCCTCTCCATCTGGGGGAACGTCATAGTTGATGACCAGCTCAATTTGGTCGATGTCTATACCGCGACTCAATATGTCTGTTGCAACAAGAATAGGTAAGCGTTTAGAAGCAAAGCCAAGCAATACTTCTTCTCTTTGCGACTGATCTAAATCGGAATGAATTTCTTTGGCATCATAACCTCTCCTCTGCAACTGGGCTGTCAATTGTTTGACTGTTTGCTTTCTAGAGCAGAAAATCAATACTGATTTATAGGGTTGTTCTCCTAAAATATGTTGTATCAATGGGATTTTCTGCGTGTCAAAAACCCAATATACTTGTTGATTAATCGATTCAGGTGGTTTGGATAGCGCAATGCTCACCTCTACAGGATTGATGAGAATGGTTTTAGCCAATTGCAGCATCTTTGGAGGCATGGTTGCAGAAAAAAGGATAGTCTGGCGTTTCGCTGGCAGTTGGGAGATGATTCTCATGATATCATCATAAAAGCCCATGTCTAGCATTCTATCTGCTTCGTCTAGAATTAAATATTTGAGGGCTTTCATTTTTACATAACCCATGTTCAGATGGGCGATAATCTTACCAGGTGTTGCAACAACAATATCTACACCTTTTGATAAAGCCTGTTTTTCTTGTACAAAACTTCCTCCGTCACCACCTCCATAAACAGCAATAGAGCTGAGAGATGTGAAATAGGTCAGTCCATCAAGATGGCTGCTTATTTGTATGGCTAGTTCTCTGGTGGGAACAAGTATCAATGCATGCACATCGTCATCGTTCTTATCTTCTGACAATAATTTATGCAGTATTGGTAAAAGAAAGGCGGCAGTTTTTCCGGTCCCGGTTTGAGCTGAAGCTATGATGTCCTTTCCTTCTAGAATAACAGGAATAGCTTTTTCTTGTATAGGAGTTGGCTTTTGGTAACCGCTTGCAGCAAGGCTCTCAGTGAGCGATTCATGAAAATTAAATGATGAAAAATCCAATCTAGAAGTATTAATGTTTTCACAAAGGTAGTTTAATTATTCCCAAGCATTGATTTTAAGGTACTTGTTGCAATTTCTTTGGTATTTTTATGCTTTAAGCGTTCATTATGAAACTCATTTTTTCTCCAGTAAATAGTTTGACGGCCTTGATGGTTTTTCTAGCTGTAAACGCAACAGGTCAATCTATATCAAGCAATGTTTCTACTAATTTCTTTGTAGAGGCGTATAATATCAGGGGTAAACCTTTTACCAATCCCGATGCTTCAAATATTGAAGGAACTCCATTACTTAACCAAGAGTGGGGGAAAGGGACAGTCTATTTCAAAGATGGGTCTGTAGCACAAAACATAGACTTAAAATTCAATCTTGAAAGAAACGAGCTTTACTTCAATAGAGATGGAGAATTGTTTCTTTTTAATGATCCTATCATGAGTTTTAGAATGAGCTATTCATCTGGAAGTGGAAAAAAGGAAGTCCATTTTAGATCTGGCTACCCTGTAAATGGTCGCTTGCTTAAAGAAACCTTTTACGAAGTGCTTGAAGATGGTGCAAAGTTTCATTTTGTTGCTTATAGGTTTTCCTATCTAGCAGATTCTTATCGATATGGTGGTCAATCAAAAAAAGCCTTCACGGAAAATGAAGAATTATATATCTATGATGTAGCATTTGGAAAGATGCTAAAAGTCAAGCGTTCCGAAGCTTCACTGGTAGAAGCCTTGCCTGATTACAAAGACAAGATTGTTACTGCCATCCGTGATAACAAATTAAAGATGAAGACCAACGAAGATGTAAAAAAAGTAATTACAGAATTGAATAAATAATTATAAATGTTGAAATCCCCATTCATGTTCCTTAAGCCATTTGTTTACTGCCTGTTTTTCTTTCTAACATTATCTGCCTGTAGCACTGCACAAAGCGATCCCGAAAAAAGCGTTTCAAAAAATGGGCCAGCAGAGGAACCAGTAAAGCCTGCGCTCGACTCAACTGATTATGCCAATAGGATGAGGGCTATGGCCAATGGCGATAGTACAGGAAAGTGGAATTTTTCTGGTCAGTATCCTAAAGTAGGAGCTATTCTGCCATTCAGCAGGGTTATTGCATATTATGGTAACCTGTATTCAACCCGAATGGGAATTTTAGGAGAGCTTCCTAAAAAGCAAATGTTTGCTAGACTAAAGCAAGAGGTAAATGCTTGGGAAAAAGCAGATCCTTCTACACCCGTTGTACCTGCTTTGCACTACATCGTTACTACTGCACAAGGTTCGCCTGGTTCCGCAGGAAAGTATAGATTGAGAATGCCTAATTCAGAAATAGATAAGGTTATGGCAATGGCAGAGGAGATCAATGCTATTGTGTTTCTTGATATTCAAGTGGGATTGAGCAATCTACGTGAAGAAATTCCTGTGATAGAGAAATACCTAAAACATCCAAGAGTGCATTTGGGTATTGATCCTGAGTTTTCAATGAAAGGGGGACAAAAACCTGGTACAGTGATAGGTAGTTTCGATGCTGCTGATATCAATTATGCTGCTGACTATCTAGCTAACCTTGTTAAAAAATATGATTTA
Organism: Bacteroidota bacterium; assembly: GCA_041156925.1. Taxonomy (GTDB): domain Bacteria; phylum Bacteroidota; class Bacteroidia; order Chitinophagales; family Chitinophagaceae; genus Pollutibacter. The sequence continues at coordinate 23,994 of JBEBDP010000087.1, forward strand.
CCTCCCAAAATTCTTGTGGTTCACCGCTTTACTCAAGGAATGATGAAGGATTATAAGCAAATAAAAATATTGCCAGAGGTTCAATATGTTATTGATATGGATGGATGGGGTTCTCCAGCTAGAAAAATCAATACTTACAAGCTATTTGCACATCGCGAACCTGTGCAGTTTACAGGTTTCAAATTGTTCTATAAAAATGATTTGAAAGAAGCGCCACATCGTTTGTTGACCATCAAAGAATTATTGGCCTTAAAGCCAATTCCTCTTTATATCCAATACCAATAAGTATTGAAGAAATCGGAGTGGACGAATTAGCTGAGTAATTGCGTGATTACAAAGTAACCAATTGAGATAAGCAGCAACAGAATCACTATTGTCATCAAAAGCCAACTAGGAAAGCCAGGTTGTTTTTTGGTCTTCCCTTTGTTTATTACTTTATGCTTGATATAGTTTTTTAGTTGGAAGTCGATTTTTGCTGCTTCAGCTGCATCTAATTGGCGTAGACCTTCAATGGCATCAACCAACATTTGGTCCTGCGAAAGTCTTTCTTCTATTGCTCTTGTTTCTTCTGAAGACAAACTATTGTTCAAATATTGAAGAACCGATGGTCCCCCAGGACGAAAATCATTTTGTTGGGGAGTATGTTTATTCATGACCAGGTACTTTTTGTTTTTGCTCTAAAAATATTCTCAGATTCCTTTTTCCATTTTGAATGTGACTTTTTACTTGCTGGAAATTAAAGCCTGTTTTTTCTTCAATGTCTCTATAGGATAGTTTTTGCAAGTAAAATAGCTCAATACAAGTTTTTTGATCTTGGTTCAAATGCTGGATTGCCTCACCTAAGTTTTCTATTTGTTTTTCAAGGAGGTCCTCTTTCGAATCAAATAATTCTATGGGACTTAACTCTTCTCCAAACTCTTCTGGTAAAGTATACATAAATACTGTTTGGTGTCCCTTGCCCCTCAATTGCATTAAACAATGATTTTTAGCAATGCTGTAAATCCAACTTTTGAAATAGGTAACCTCGTACTTGTTGATTTCAACAAAGGCTTTCTCAAAAACTTGCTGTGTTGCATCTTTCGCATCATTTACCTGCTTGAGGTATTTCATACAAACACCAAAAACCAAGAGAGAGTATCTTTCAAATAAATAGCCCAACCATTTGGTATCCTTGTCTTTTTTGTAAAGATCCAAGAGCGTTGCATCGGAATATTGTTCAATTAAATGCGACAAGTAAAGAGATGGTTTGATTATAGGATGCTACAATCAAAAAAATCCATATTATTTTTTATCAATAAATAAAATCTTCAAGGCTAACAGCATCATTACAATTGCAAAGATTCTTTTTACAGTTAGCTGAGGTAGACTAAGGGAATACTTACTTCCTAAATAACTACCAACAAAGAAACCTAGTGCAAGTAGCCCTGCATATCTGAAGTCGACATAACCTTGTTTATAGTAGTTGAGTACACCAAGGATACCAACAGGGAAAAGGATCATCATCAAGGATGTACCTTGTGCTTGGTGTTGGCTCATACCGAGTATCATAACCAAGGCAGGAACGATGATTACACCTCCGCCAATTCCTACAAGTCCACCCATAAATCCAGCAGCAAGCCCAATGAGGAGCAAGTAAATAAATATTTCCATGGTGATTTTGTTTGACTTCATCTTGTTATTTGAATAAAAAATAGCCTACAAAAGCAAGTAAAATACCAAGCACAACAGATAATGCTATGTACGTGATTGCTGTTGTTGCAGCTCCTAGCTTAATCAATTGTAGATTCTCTATTGCAAAGGCTGAAAATGTAGTGAATCCTCCGCAAAAACCTGTTGCAAGTAATAACTTGATGTTCTCGCCTAGGCTAGATTTTTCGCTTATTGCATAAATAGCGCCAATGAGAAAACAGCCTAAAATATTTACGGATAGGGTAGCCCAAGGAAATTTGTTCAACCCTTTTGCGATAAAATACAATGACATCATATATCGTAGGGTGCCACCAGTTGCACTTCCTAGTACTACAAATGCTATATGCTTTACATCAATCATTCCAATGGTAAGTTGCCCGAAAAAGTATAGCTGAAATCAACTTTCCAAGATTTTCCTTCCTTGATCACTTTTAAATCAGTGGGTTTCATGGTATAAGAATTTGAATAGTTGATTAGTGTGACAGTGTCGCTCAAAGGTTCAACTTTGTTGATGACAATAGAAGCAGATTTTAATTGAAGTAGTTCATTTCTTGGAGTCTTCTTCATGTAAGACTGATACCTTTTGAACAATTCTTGATCTTCAGGATCTTTCAATAAGTACAAATTTGCTTTTTCATAATCGCCATCCAAAACTGCTCTTACAAATTCTCTTCCTGCATCTAGTGGGTCTTCAGGCTCTTTAAAACCCTCTGGAGTATTACAAGAAAACAGCAAGCTTAAGAGACATATGCCTAAAAAGAAGTGTATGATTTTTTTATTGTGGTCCATTGTATTGTTCATTTTCTTTGTCATATGCCCTAATGATTGCTTTTACCAATCGGTGTCTCACTACATCTTCTTCGTCTAATTCTATATGGGCAATGCCATCTATGTTTTTTAGAATTCTTGTTGCTTTATCTAAGCCACTTTTTTGATTTTTGGGTAAATCTATCTGACTTAAATCGCCTGTAATAATTGCTTTAGCATTAGCGCCTATTCTGGTTAAAAACATTTTTATCTGAAGATCTGTGGTATTTTGTGCTTCATCCAAAATAATAAAAGCGTTGTCTAAAGTTCTTCCTCTCATGTATGCCAATGGAGCAATTTCAATTACCCTGGTTGTCATATAGTACCCTAGTTTGTCGGCTGGAATCATATCGTCCAACGCGTCATATAGTGGTCTTAAGTATGGATCAATTTTTTCTTTGAGATCGCCTGGAAGAAAACCAAGACTTTCACCTGCTTCAACTGCTGGTCGTGTTAAAATAATTTTCTTGACAGATTTGTTTTTTAATGCCCTCACCGCTAAGGCAACAGCAGTATAGGTTTTACCAGTACCAGCCGGACCAATTGCAAAAATGATATCATTCTTGTCGGCTGCACTCACCATCTTTTTCTGGTTTTGTGTTCTGGCTCTGACTGATTTTCCATTAGGGCCAAATACCAAAACATCATGTGGGTTTTTCTCAACAAAATGATCAACTGTTTCTACATCATCACCTCCCAATATTTGTTCGAAATAGTTATGACTAACATTTCCATTTCGTTGGAGGTATTGAACCAGTGTTTCAATTTTTTCTTTTGCAGCTTCAATTTGTTCTGTTGAGCCACTCAGTTTGATTTGTGTTCCTCTGCTGAGAATTTTTAATAAAGGAAATCTTTTCTTAAGTAAATCTAATTTGCCATTGTTGACTCCAAAAAACTCAATAGGATTTACGGAGTCGAGGTTGATGATGGTTTCTGTCAAAGCAACGGATTTTAGGTGTTAATGGGTTGTGGTTTCGTTCTAACCAAATTTAATCTTTTGGTGACGAATTATCACGAACTTAATTATCAACACTCTGTGGGTAAACTAGTTGTAAAACTGCTAGATAATATTCTGTTAACAAATTGATTTCAGTTGCTTAATTGTCTCTATTGGAGAACTAGAAGCAAATACCGTGTTGCCGGCAACCAAAACATCTGCACCAGCCTGTACAATACTGCTTGCATTTTCTAGTGTAACTCCGCCATCCACTTCAATTAAGGCTGAGGAATTTTTTACTGTAATCAGCTCTTTTAGCTGTTTAATTTTTGCAACTGTTGCTGGGATGAATTTTTGTCCCCCAAACCCTGGGTTGACAGACATTATGCATACAAGATCTACATCAGCAATTATTTCTTCTATTGCCGAAATAGGCGTGTGTGGGTTCAAAGCGACACCTGCCTTCATACCCAATGCCTTGATTTGTTGGATATTTCTGTGCAAATGTCTGCAGGCTTCTACATGCACAGTTAGTACATCAGCGCCAGCATCTTTAAATGCCTGTGCATAGAGTTCAGGTTGTTCAATCATCAAATGCACATCACACACTTTCTTTGTTGCTTTCCTGATGGCTGCAATTACAGGAAGTCCAAAACTTATGTTTGGTACAAATCTTCCATCCATCACATCTAAATGAAACCATTCTGCTTCAGATGCATTAAGCATTTCACAATCTTGTTCTAGTTTCAAAAAATTTGCTGATAGTAGGGAAGGTGCTATAATTGCCATAATGATGTTATTTTTTTAATTCATCTATTGCTTGTTGAGCTGCTGTATTGGTAGGATCAACTTTAATTGTTTCGCTAAAATAAAGCAATGCTTGGTCAAACTCCTTTTTTTGTTGATAGGCCTTACCCATCCAAAATAAAATATCTGCATTCTTCTTATCCAATGCGATAGCTTTAGATAGGGTGGCGATTGTGTTTGATGCTTCGTTGTTTTCTAGCTGTAGAATCGCTTTTTCTATATAGGCATCAATTAATGTGAAGTTTTTAATGATGGCAGAATCTAGTTCTTGTATAGCTTTCTTAGGTTGGGAAATATTAGCATAATAAATGCCTTTTGCAAAATGCCCCTTTGCTTGTATGTCTCTTTCAGCATATCGTGCAATCATGCGATCAGCAATTTCTAAGGCAGTTTTATTTTTGCTGGCCGCCTCTAAAAATGCTAGCTCAAACTCAATATTGGGCTGATTTTGATTGTTGGCAAGGGATTGTAAAAGTGCTGCTTTGGCAGAAGCTGTATCTTCTTGTTGTAAATGAATAACAGCAACGGCATTGTTTAACTCTTGGTTATCAGGGAATTTTTGAATCAACTGTTGAAGGTTTTTCAGTGCCTGTAGGGTATCTCCGCTACTATAAATTGCTTCTTGCAGTTGTATTTGAAGTTGGATGGAGTCGGGGTATTGATTTGCTAATAGCGAAAGGGAGTCCTTTTGGTTGTTGGATTGAACAGTTTCTTCGCTCATTTTTCCTTCGCTACATGAAAAGATAAGGGTAGTGGATAAAATAAAACTTGTCAGAATACGTTTTTGTAGCGAAATCATGGGCAAAACTACGAATTCGCCTGCTTTTATTACATTTTGGTGATAATTCCGGAATGTTGAATCGCTAGCTTTGCCCCTCTTAATTTTTAAAAAGTTGATCATTATGTTCCAAAACCTAAAAAAGCCATTTTTTGCAATCCTTGCGTTTGTGCTTGCTCAATATGGTGTTTCTGCCCAAGACAGTCTTCAATATGCAAATGAGCCTCATTTCAGAAATATTCAGCAGTTGACCTTTGGAGGTGACAATGCTGAAGCCTATTTTAGTTTTGATGGTAAATGGTTGGTTTTCCAAAAAACCAATCCTAAAGAAAATATCCCTTGCGATCAGATTTATATTGGTAAAGTGCCAACTAAGCCTGGGGAGAAATTTGTACCTCA
>JBEBDP010000088.1:0-3357 GCA_041156925.1 Bacteroidota bacterium
TCAGAGAAGACAGATTGGGAAGTTGAATTGGCTGTCATTATTGGCAAAAAGACCAGTTATATTAGATTGGAAGAAGCTATGGATCATGTTGCTGGCTATTGTTTGCACAATGATTATAGCGAAAGAGCATTTCAATTGGAAAGAGGTGGTCAATGGGTGAAAGGAAAAAGCTGTGATCATTTTGCACCACTTGGTCCCTATTTCGTGACCAAAGACGAAATAGCAGATCCGCATCATCTTCATTTGTGGCTAGATGTAAATGGTAAGAGGATGCAAGATTCATCTACGGCTGATCTTATTTTCAATATCCCAACCATTGTAAGTTATATTTCACAATTCATGACACTATTGCCTGGCGATATTATTAGCACTGGGACTCCGGAAGGTGTGGGTATGGGACAAAAACCACATCCGGTTTATTTAAAGGCAGGAGATGAAATAAGACTAGGAATTGAAGGTTTGGGTGAACAACACCAAATTGCAATTGCACATGAGAATTGATGCGCATCAACATTTCTGGCAATACCAACCTGAAACCCATGGCTGGATCAGTGATGAAATGAATGTCCTTAGAAAAGATTTTATGCCAGAGGAATTGAAAACAGCTTTAGCTGATTTTTCTTTCGATGGTTCAGTCGCGGTGCAGGCAGACGAAACTTACGCCGAAAACGAATTCTTACTTGAAATAGCCCAAAAAAACGATTACATAAAAGGCATTGTAGGTTGGGTCGACCTACTTGATCCACAGGCTGAAGTAAAAATGATTGCTCTAAAATCTACTCCAGCAATTGTTGGCTTTAGAACCATCATGCAGGGTTCTCCAGATGAAAAATATTTGGGCAATAAATTATTCCTCGATAATGTAAAACGACTTGCAACATTTGATTATACATTCGATTTACTGGTACATAATAATCAACTAGACTCTTTGATTCGCTTTACTGACAAGTTACCTGATAATCGATTCATGCTTGATCATTTGGGCAAACCTTCAATTAAATACAAGGAATACAAGACGTGGAAGACGCAAATAAAAGTTCTAGCTGCTAACCCAAATATATATTGCAAACTAAGCGGCATGACTACTGAGGCAGATCTTAAAAACTGGACATACAACGATCTTTTTCCATATATGGAAATTGCTGCAGAATATTTCGGCTTGGATAGAATCTGTTTCGGATCTGATTGGCCTGTTTGTCTTGCTGCTGGCTCATTTGCTACAACCTATAGTGTAGTTGATCAATTTTGCGCACAATTGAAGAAAGAAGAAAAAGACAAAATCTTTGGCCTAAACACAAAAGAATTTTATAAATTATAGTCGCTTTACAACTCCACATCAATGAACCTCAACTTACAAGACAAAAAAATCATCGTTACTGGCGGAGCTAAAGGCATTGGGAAAGGCATTTGTAAGTTGCTGGCGCAAGAGGGGGCAATTCCATTAATCATTGATCGAGATAAAGAAGCTGCAACCGCTTTGATTGAGGAAATGGGAAAGGGTGATTATGTAGCAATTGATTTAACCAACGAACAAGCAAGCAGATCAGCAATCGATGCATTGGCCAAGAAGTATGATAGTATTGATGGACTCGTAAACAATGCTGGCATCAACGATGCTGTTGGTTTAGAAAAAGGCAATCTTGATTTGTTTAGGCAGTCGCTCGACAAAAATCTCTTACACTATTATACCATTACACAAACGGCACTACCCTATCTTATTCAATCAAAAGGATCAATTGTCAACATTAGTTCTAAAGTAGCAGAAACGGGGCAAGGAAACACTTCAGGTTATGCCGCTGCCAATGGCGCACGCAATGCACTCACTAGAGAATGGGCTGTGGAGTTATTGAAATACGGTATCAGGGTGAATGCTGTTGTTGTAGCAGAATGTTATACCTCTATGTATGAAACCTGGATCAATTCACTTCCTAATCCAACAGAAGTATTAAATAAGATTGTACAAAAAATTCCATTAGAGAAGAGAATGACCACTATTGAAGAAATAGGAAATATGGTGACTTTTCTTTTATCCGATCGTTCTTCACATACAACTGGACAATTGATATTTGTTGATGGCGGATATGTGCACCTCGACCGAGCCATTGAATAAAAAAACCTTGCATGACAACCAAAAAAACCAACTACCTGCTCCCATTTATTCTTGTTACTACCTTGTTCTTCTTATGGGGAATTGCCAATAACTTGAATGGAATTTTGATTCCACATCTCCGAAAAGCATTATTGCTTTCCAATATGCAATCTACTTTTGTTGACACTGCTGTATATTTTGCCTATTTCATTGCAGCACTACCTGCAGGTTGGCTTTTACAAAAATTTGGGTACAAGCGCGGCATTATCACTGGCCTGCTTGTATTCAGCTTAGGATGTTTCCTGTTTATTCCAGCGGCCTATTCAAGAACCTATGAAATCTTCCTCACAGGCTTATTTATCATTGGTTGTGGACTAACTATTTTAGAGACAGCAGCAAATCCTTATGCTGCTCAACTCGGCGATGTATCAAGTGCCACAGCAAGATTAAATCTTGCTCAATCTTTCAATGGACTTGCAGTATTCATTGCCCCATTAATTGGTACTTTTTTGATACTATCGGGTAAGTCATTTAGTAATGAAGAACTGACCGCGATGAGTGAGACTGCAAGAAATTCCTACTTAGATCAAGAAGCACAATCCGTCATTTTACCTTATGCTTTTCTTGGAGGATTCTTGTTGTGCATAGCCATCATTTTTCTGCTCTATAAATTCCCTGAATTCAAACAAGAGAATCAAAAGGAAAAAGGAAATCTCAAAACCGCATTAAAAAATCAACATACCCGTTGGGCAATTGTTGCGCAATTTTTTTATGTAGGTGCACAAGTTTGTGTCACCAGCTTTTTTATTCGCGTTGCCATGAGTGGAGGTGGTGCTGATGAAATCACTGCTGGAAAATACTTGAGTGCTTATGGATTACTATTTATGCTTGGCAGGTTTCTCGGAAGTGTATTGATGAGATTTATCGACGCTGCAAAACTTTTAACCATATACTCCCTCATTAGCATTGCCATGTGTACAATAGCAATTTACACTGATGGACAATATGTAGTGTTGGCATTGGGTGGATTAGGATTTTTTATGTCAATTATGTTCCCCACTATTTTTTCATTAGGTATAAAAGGTTTGAAAGAAGAAACAAAAGCAGCATCTTCCTTGATTGTAATGTCAATTATAGGTGGTGCAATATTTCCCGTTGCCATGGGCTATATCATTGATCAGCGCAATGATAATATCCAAATAGGTTATATCGTTCCGCTGATTTGCTTTATTGTAGTATTCCTTTTTGGATGGAAGGGTCATAAAATA
>JBEBDP010000089.1:0-3290 GCA_041156925.1 Bacteroidota bacterium
GTTGTGCCATAGCCCCCTCTTCCACATAAAATTGCTTTAATGGAAGGGTCGTTCAACTGAACTTGAAAATCCTGTAAACGTTCTTCCGGGGTTCCTGAGAAATAATTTTTTGATTTACCTCCCAGGGTTTTTCCTTTGACTACAGTGTATCCCCATTTTTTAAATGTCTTAATGCATGCCATAGCTTTTTGGGTAGGCATGTAACCAGCGGGACAAACAATTGCAATTTTATCGCCAGGCTTGAGATATGGAGGAACTTTCATGAGGTAAAAATAGTGTTTGGTCTTGAAAATGTGATGGATGCATTCGCTACATTTTGGCTATTTTTGCAAATACCAAATCAGACAATGAAGCCTACTCCTAAAAGATACTTAGTTACCTCCGCTTTGCCTTATGCCAATGGATTGAAACATATTGGACATTTGGCTGGTGCCTACATTCCTGCAGATATTTATGTGCGCTATTTAAGATCACAAAAGCGGGATGTCGTTTTTGTTTGTGGAAGTGATGAACATGGTACTGCCATCCCCATTCAAGCAATGAAAGAGGGAACAACCGCACAAGCTATTATCGACAAGTATCATCAGGCCATGAAGGAGGACTTTGCTGACCTACAAATAAGCTTTGATATATACCACAGGACATCTGACCCACTTCACCATGAGACCTCTAGTGAGTTCTTTACCTACTTGCATGAGAGAGGTGAATTGGAAACGAAAGAGACGGAACAGTATTTTGATGAAGCTTCTCAGACATTTTTAGCTGATCGATTCATCAAGGGTACATGCCCTCATTGTAAAAGTGATAGGGCATTTGGAGATCAGTGTGAATCCTGTGGAACAGCGTTGAGTCCGGATGAATTGATTAATCCAGTAAGTACCATCAGCGGTCAGGCTCCTGTCAAAAAGAAAACCACCCATTGGTATCTTCCTTTGGCCAAGCATGAAGAATTTCTAAGAAAATGGATCATAGAAGAACATGGGCAGGATTGGAGACCATCGGTTGTGGGACAATGTAAAAGTTGGATTGATGGTGGTTTGCAGTCGAGAGCCGTTACACGTGACCTTGACTGGGGTGTTAAAGTGCCTCTTAAAGATGCTGCTGGAAAAGTATTGTACGTTTGGTTCGATGCGCCAATAGGTTATATTTCAGCAACCCGTCAGTGGGCCTTAGATAATAACAAAGATTGGAAGCCATATTGGTATGACCAAGATACACAACTAGTACATTTTATTGGTAAGGATAATATCGTGTTTCACTGTATCATCTTTCCAGTCATGCTAAAACTGCATGGTAATATTTTGCCTGCAAATGTTCCCGCCAATGAATTCTTGAATTTGGAAGGTGATAAAATGAGTACCAGCAGAAACTGGAAACTCGAAATGCGAGATTTCATTCAAGATTTTGTGAAGAAAGAAAATGGTGGGGAACAATGTGTTGATATGCTCCGCTATTACTTAACTCAAATTGCACCTGAATCAAAGGATAGTGAGTTTACTTGGAAAGGATTTCAAGATGCAGTAAACAGTGAGCTGGTTTCCATATTTGGTAACTATGTAAACAGGACTTTCGTGCTTATGCATAAGTTGTGTAAGGGAAAAGTGCCTGCTTATCACAATGAGGTTGCTGATGAAAAAGACCTGCAAATCCAAGAAGACATCAAACGTGCAAAAACAATTGTAGAAGAAGCGCTCGAAGGGTATAAGTTTCGTGAAGCTTTGTTTGCTGTGATTGACCTAGCAAGAAAGGGTAATCGCTATATGCAAGAAAAAGAGCCTTGGATTATTGCAAAGCAATTAGAGGCTAACCCTGAAAAACAAGCCTTTATTGATAATTGTATGTATAACTGTTTGCAGTTGACTGCCAATCTTGCCATTTTAATCAATCCATTCTTACCATCTACTGCAAAAAAAATGTGCTACATGATGAAAGTAGTAGATAAAATGTTGGATTGGGAAAATGCTGGAAGTTTGAAACTGCTCAGTGTAGGTTATTCTTTAAGGGAGCCACAATTGTTGTTCAGAAAAATTGAGGACGAAGAAATTCAAACTCAATTGGAAAAACTTAAAGCCGGACTCGTTACTGCTTCAACTGAAACAACAGAAAAAATGGAAGAAAAAACTGCTCAGCCACTCAAAGCTGAGATTCAATTCGATGATTTTGCAAAAATCGATTTAAGAACTGGGGTTATTCTATCGGCTCAAAAAGTACCTAAAGCAGATAAACTATTACAGTTGGAAGTTGATCTAGGATTTGAGAAAAGAACAATTTTGTCGGGCATAGCTATGCATTTTGAACCTGAATCCATTATAGGAAAACAAGTAGTGGTAGTAGCCAATCTTGCTCCAAGAAAAATGAGAGGTATTGACAGCAATGGTATGATTCTAATGGCGGAAGACGAGCAAGGGAAACTTCATTTTGTGCAGCCTGAAAATATAATTTCTGGAGGCTCTAAGGTTTCATGATTTTTTCCGGAAGCTTATGTAACTTACGTTAGATAAAGTTGCATGCTTATGAAACCTCATATTAAAAAAGTTGCTGTATTAGGAAGTGGAGTAATGGGATCTCGAATTGCTTGTCATTTTGCAGGCATTGGTATTCCTGTATTGTTGTTGGATATTGTATCCCCTGATGCATCCGCAGGTGCAAAAAAAGCGGAAAAAAATAAACTCGTTAACACTGCATTGCAGAATGCTATCAAATCCAATCCTTCGCCAGTATATACCAAAGATGTTGTAAAGAAAATTACTACAGGAAATTTTGAAGACGATTTACAACAGATTGCATCATGCGACTGGATAGTTGAAGTGGTTGTTGAGCGTCTTGATATCAAACAGCAGCTTTTTGAAAAAGTGGAGTTGTACAGAAAACCTGGAACGCTCATTACTTCTAATACTTCAGGTATTCCCATTCATATGATGGCAGAAGGAAGGTCGTCAGATTTTCAAAAACATTTTTGTGGAGCCCACTTCTTTAATCCTCCAAGATATCTTCGTCTGCTTGAAATCATACCTACAGCACATACTGAAAAATGGGTGATTGATTTTCTGATGCAATATGGTGATTTGTATTTGGGAAAGACCTCAGTTCTTTGTAAAGACACTCCAGGATTTATTGCCAATCGAATTGGCATTTTTGGAATCATGTCTTTGTTAGGAGTGAAAGAAAAAATGGGTTTTACCATTGATGAAGTTGATGCTTTGACAGGCCCTATTATTGGTCGTCCTAAGTCTGCCACCTTCCGTACTGCTGATGTTGTAGGTATTGATACCATGATTCATGTGGCCAAA
>JBEBDP010000090.1:0-7107 GCA_041156925.1 Bacteroidota bacterium
CCTGATCTTCTGAAGTTTCAAATGAAAACTGTGTATCCCATGCTTTACTCGTGCCATATCGATCGGTCGATCGCTCTTTGTGAAGCAGTCGTTCAGTAATTTCTTTTCCAAGTGATTTTCGTTCTGCTGCTGTAATGTTGTTGTCCGCTGCTGCAATCGCATAGAGCAACTTGCCAAGTTCTTTGTAAAAAAGTGAATTGCCCATAATCTTCTTTTTTACAAATAAACACCCCTCTGCCTGCTGGAATGCTGACAATCATCATGCTAGGTTCTAATTTTTGTCAAATTGCAGCTCACAAATTTGAACTTTGTCGGACTGATCTGTGTTTATAATCCGTACTTTAGTTTAACTTTATTGGGTTATGGTTCCTGTATATTTTGCTTTAATAGTTTTGGGAGTATTTCTTTTAATGGAAGGAATTACTTGGTGTGCACACAAGTGGGTTATGCATGGTTTTTTGTGGTATTTGCATGAAGATCACCATCAGGTAGAACCTGGATTTTTTGAGAAAAACGATGCCTTTTTTGTCATTTTTGCGGTACCCAGTTTCTTAAGCATCATGTATGGTGCTCAACAGGGTAAATGGTGGCTGATGGCCATAGGTTTTGGTATTATGGCCTATGGATTTGCCTATTTTATTGTGCACGATGTAATCATTCATCAGCGCTTTAAATGGTTTTCAAGAAGCAACAATACGTATGTCCGTGCTATCCGTTGGGCACATAAAATGCACCATAAACATCTTGGTAAGCACGATGGTGAAAGTTTTGGAATGCTTTATGTGCACAAGAAATACTGGGAGAAAGTTAGACGCGACAAACAGCTCATGAAAGGCAAGAAAGTCGAGTATGCCCCAGAAGCCTGATTACGACTATATTATTCTTGGAGGAGGTTGTGCAGGTCTAAGTTTGATCATGCATTTGCTATCGTCTCCTCAACTATCCAATAAGCGTATACTGCTCATTGAAAAAGAGCAAAAAAACAAAAATGATCGAACCTGGTGTTTTTGGGAAAAAGGTGATGGCTTTTTTGAAAAAATCGTTCACCGCAAATGGCACCATGCTTGGTTTCATGGGGAAGGCTATTCCTCTCTTAAAACCCTTGGGCCATATGCATATAAAATGATCAGGGGATTGGACTTCTATGAATATTGTTACTCATCCATTCAGCAATCAGGTAAAGTTGATATCCTTCATTCTACTGTAGAAGAAATCCTTCAAGAAGATGGAATTGTGCACGTAAGAACAAGCGAGAAGACAGTAGCGGGTGTATATGCGTTTAATAGTATCATGACGGAAAAACCAGCATACAAGAAAGATGATCTTGTATTGTTGCAACATTTTAAAGGCTGGATCATTGAGACTCCCTCTGATTTTTTTGAGACTGATAAAGCAACATTGATGGATTTTAGGGTGAACCAAGATCATGGAGCAACCTTTGTCTATGTGATGCCTTTATCGTCTACCCAAGCCTTAGTTGAATACACCTTGTTTACTCCAGCATTGCTTCAAGATAATCAGTACGAGGAAGGGTTGAGAAAATATGTTGCTGATTATTTGAAGTTGAGCGACTACAAAATTATTGAAAAGGAATTTGGTATCATTCCTATGACCAATCATGCTTTTTCTCTAGGTGAAGGAAATGTGGTGAATATGGGCACAGCAGGAGGTCAAACAAAGCCTTCAAGTGGGTATACGTTTCGATTTATACAAAAGCATGTTGCAGCAATAGTTAGTCTTCTTGAAAAGGGCGAACATCCATTGGTGAAAAAATCATTTTTGGAAAAGCGTTTCATGTGGTTTGATAGCGTTCTCTTGCATATTCTCTACCATAAGAAAATGACAGGATCACGTGTTTTTACATTGTTATTTAGCCGAAATAAAATCAAACGGATATTTAAATTCCTGGATAACGAAACAAATTTGTTAGAAGAGTTTGTGTTGTTGAATACACTCCCTCAATGGCCTTTCATGAAAGCAGGCTGGAAAGAAATGAAAAGGTCTTGATTTTACTTTCGTATAGGTTAGAAAGCTGCAATTAATATTTGTTTTTCCTTGCGGTTGGATTTCAATTTTTTATCTATCCAATAGACAATTTTAGTTGAAGCCATTCCTATTGCTGCACCTGCTAATACATCTCCTAGCCAATGTTCATTATTGTATAGTCTAAGATAGGCTGTTGCACTTGCTGTGGTATATCCAGCAACACTTATCCATGGGGAAATATGTCCAAATTCTTGGTTTAAAAGTTCAGCAGCAATAAATGCTGTAGCAGTATGTCCAGACGGAAATGATCTTCTATTTGCCCCATTAGGTCTTTCTCGATTTACAATTCTTTTCAAGGATTGTGTTACTCCTGCTCCAATAATATTACTACCAGCATAAAGCAATAATTGTTTCTCAGGTTTGTTTTTTCCTTTAAAACCTAAACCATCTAAAGCAAATACGCTTAGCGCTGGCAGGTACTGAATATAATCATCGATACGGGTAAATTTTCTGTTAGTCGAAAACCCATTGTAAACAGCTTTTTCAATTTCCCTGAATTTGGGGACTCCCGCTATCAATGAGCCAGATATAAAGAGTGCTGCTGGTGCAATCCATTCTTTGTGATTGGCTTTGAATGTAGGTATTGTATCTGCTTTAGTGGCGTTTGTTATTCCTAATGCCAAAAGCAGAAAGATAGTTAATGGGCTAAAAATTTTCATTGGTATACTTGTGATCAATGCATAAAATTAATGACTAACTTGTTGTGATAACGATTATTTCCATTTATGTTCCATAAAAAACAATCTGCAATCTTTGCTTTTCTTGCAACCTTCCTTATAGTTGGGCTATCCTGTAGTAAAAAATCATCTTCTGTTGTCGCTCAGCCTTCAATTCCTATAAATAAAAACGATGTCAGTGTTTGGCTTACTAAGCCAGATCAAAGCATGAAGCTGGTAAAGCAATTTTATTCTTCAAATGAGGGAAAGATTGCTAATGCTTTTCCTGTTTTGAGTCTGGATCCATCAACAACATTTCAAACAGTAGATGGATTTGGCTTTACACTTACTGGGGGAAGTGCGTATTTGATAAATAAGTTGCCTTCTGGTTCTAGGACTAGTTTATTAAATGAATTATTTGGCAGGGATGAAAACAGTATTGGAATTAGTTATTTGAGAATTAGTCTTGGTGCTTCTGATTTAAGTAAAGAAGTCTTTAGTTATAATGATTTATCAATTGGTCAAACTGATCCTAGCTTATCTGCTTTTACGCTTGCTCAAGACACAGTAGATCTGATACCAGTACTAAAAGAAATTCTTGCTATCAATCCTTCTATCAAACTCATGGCCAGTCCATGGAGTCCACCCGTATGGATGAAGGACAATAAATCAAGTAAGGGAGGTAAACTGTTGAAAGAATTTTATGCTACTTATGCCTCTTATTTTGTGAAGTATATACAGCAAATGAAATTGAAAGGTATCAACATTGATGCTGTTACAATCCAGAATGAGCCGATGAATCCGGATAATAATCCGAGTTTAAAAATGGAGGCTTTGGAGCAAGCTGATTTTATCAAAAATCATCTTGGTCCAGCATTTAAAGCAAATAGCATCAACACAAAAATTATTATTTGGGATCACAATTGTGATTTGCCAGAATATCCATTACAAATTTTAGCAGATGCCGATGCTAGCCAATATATTGATGGGTCTGCCTTTCATTTGTATGCTGGAAATATCAGTGCATTATCTTCAGTAAAATCAGCTTATCCTAATAAAAACATTTATTTCACTGAACAGTGGACCAGTAAAGACGGTGATTTTGGTGGTGACCTACAATGGCATATTAAAAATGTTATTATCGGTTCATTACAGAATTGGAGTCGCGTTGCTTTAGAATGGAATCTTGCCAATGATGCTGCTTTTGGTCCGCATACACCCGGTGGTTGCACAGCATGTAAAGGTGCGCTCACTATTGATGGAGCAATTATAACAAGGAACGTTCCGTATTATATCATTGCACATGTTTCCAAATTTATTCCACCAGGTTCAGTCCGAATTGCACATACTGCAGTTGCTAATCTACCAGCTGTTGCATTTAAAACACCAGAGGGTAAAATAGTAATGCTTCTACTTAACGATGCTGGAGCTGCACAAAGTGTTAATGTAGCAATAGGGGATAAATGGGTAAAGGTGGATATAGGTGCCGGGGCTGTAGCCACAATAATTATGTAATTATGAAATTCAAATTTGAGTATGTTCTTTTGGTAGTTGCTGTTATGTTGCAAACAGCGCAGTTGTCATGTAAAAAAAAGGCAACACCCGAAACCCCTGTTGCAAAAACTTTTCAATTGCAACGTGTTGAATTAGATGGATCACTTGTTAGCACATCATTGACAAAAGAGGTGGGTCGGCAGCCAAAAATCACGCTAAGTTTTTCTGCTCCACTTAATCGAGCTAAAGTACTTTCGTCAATGGTTTTAGGAGAGAATGCAACCAATCGTTCTTCATTAGCACTTACCTACTTAAAAAATGACTCAGTATTGGTGGTAACACCTGAACAACCTTTAAAGGGACTAACAAAATACCAATTCAATATTAGTTCATCCTTAGAAGCAGCTGATGGGAGTAAAATCAATGGTATTTACGAATTGATTTTTCAAACCGGCTTTGATGCTGTTGATAAATTTCCTCAACTGACAGACGACAAATTGTTGGATACTGTTCAAAGAAGAACTTTTGCTTATTTCTGGGAATTCGGACATCCTATATCTGGTTTGGCAAGAGAAAGAAATACATCAGAAGATATTGTTACATCTGGAGGTAGTGGTTTTGGTATCATGACCATCCCTATAGCAATTGAAAGAAGTTTCATTACTAAAGGAGAAGGGCTAGAGCGAATGAAAAAGATTGTTGGTTTCTTAAAAAATACAGCACAAAGGTTTCATGGTGCATTTCCACATTGGTTGAATGGACGAACGGGTACTGTAATTCCATTCAGTCAAAAGGATAATGGAGCGGATCTTGTTGAGACTTCTTATTTGATTGCTGGGTTGCTGACTGCTCGTGAATATTTTACTGGAAATAGTGCAGATGAAATTGCCCTTCGAAATGACATTACCAGCATTTGGGAATCCGTTGAATGGTCGTGGTTCCGTAAAAATGGAGAAAATGCATTGTATTGGCATTGGAGTACCAATTTTGGATGGGAAATGAATATGAAAATCCAAGGATGGAATGAGTGTTTAATCACTTATATTCTTGCAGCTTCTTCACCTACATATGGAATCCCAAAAGAAGTCTATGACCAAGGGTTTGCACGAAGTGGAGGGCAGGTATCTAACCAAAGCCATTATGGTTTTCAACTTCCTTTAGGACCTTCATTAGGCGGTCCATTGTTTTGGTCTCACTATAGTTTTTTAGGTGTAAATCCATTTGGGCTTAAAGATGCCTATGCCAATTATGAACAGCAGGTGGTCAATCATAGTAAAATCAATCACGCCTACTGTGTAGAAAATCCGAAAAAATTTGCAGGGTATAGCAATGTGTGTTGGGGTCTTACAGCTAGCGATATTCCAAATAATGGATATGCTGCCAATGCTCCTGGTAATGATATTGGTGTAATTACACCCACAGCTGCGATTTCTTCATTACCATTCACACCCATTGAAAGTATGAATGCAATGAAATTTTTCTATTACAAGCTTGGTGATAAATTATGGGGGCCTTATGGGTTTTATGATGCATTTTCCATTCAAGATTTATGGTTTGCTAGCTCAACGTTGGCCATAGATCAAGGTCCAATTGTCATTATGATTGAAAATCATCGAACTCAGCTCATCTGGAACCTTTTCACAAAAAGTGCAGAAATAAAGACCGGAATGCGAGCATTAGGTTTTTCCGCTCCGTATCTTTAAGCAATTCAATTCTTGTTCGTCAATATGAAAAAATTATCCTTTCTCTTCCTGTTGGGATTTGCTTTTTTAACAGCAGATGCTCAACAAAAAACCTATTGCAACCCTATTAATATTGATTACGGGTATACGCCCATCCCAAACTTCTCAACTTGGGGTAGGCATAGGGCGACTGCAGATCCGGTGATTGTCAATTATAAAGGTGATTATTATCTGTTCAGTACTAACCAATGGGGTTATTGGTGGAGCAGCGATATGAGCAATTGGAATTTTGTCTCCAAGAAATTTCTTCGTCCCTGGCACAATGTGTATGACGAACTCTGCGCTCCAGCTGTTGGTATAGTTGGCGATACCATGCTTGTTTTTGGGTCTACTTACTCCAAGAATTTCACCTTGTGGATGAGTACTGATCCAAAGTCAAACGACTGGAAACCCTTAATTGATTCTTTAGATATTGGCGGCTGGGATCCTGCCTTTTTTACGGACGATGATGGTAGATTTTACATGTACAATGGCAGCAGCAACCGCTGGCCGCTTTATGGTGTAGAATTAGATCGTAAAACATTTCAGCCAATTGGTACAAGAAAAGAAATGTATGGATTAGAAAGTTGGCGCTATGGTTGGCACAGGTTTGGTGAAAACATGGATGATACATTTTTGGATGGATTTTTGGAAGGAGCCGAAATGGTTAAGCACAATGGAAAATATTATCTCCAATATGCTGCACCAGGAACAGAGTTCAGTGGTTATGCTGATGGAGTAGCTGTTGGCGATGGGCCATTGAATTTCTTTCAAAACCAATCTGATCCACTCAGTTTGAAGGCTGGTGGTTTTGCACGTGGAGCTGGACATGGAGCCACTTTCCAAGACAATCAAAAAAAATATTGGCATGTATCTACAATGGTTCTTGCCGTGAAAAATAATTTCGAACGTCGTCTTGGTATATGGCCTGCTGGTTTCGATAAAGATGATGTGATGTATTGCAACACTGCCTTTGGTGATTATCCGCATTATCTTCCTGGTGATATGATTGATCATTCTCAATCTCGTTTCACAGGATGGATGTTGTTGAATTACAAAAAGCCAGTTCAGGTTTCATCTACTTTAGGAAGCATGTACAATGCCAATAATGCAGTTGATGAATCCATTAAAACCTATTGGAGTGCAGCTACTAGTAATAAAGGAGAGTGGTTGCAAACTGATTTGGGTAA
>JBEBDP010000091.1:0-3165 GCA_041156925.1 Bacteroidota bacterium
AACCAAAAAAGATATCATTAAGTCCATCGTTATTTATATCACCCATTGCAAAAGCAGGACCTTCGGTCGATAGCATATGAGGCAAGAGTGGCTCACGATCAAATTCATTAAACCTGTTTTCTTCATGTGCTAATACAGCAACAGCTTCCTGGCTCCATGCAGCATTGTTAGTCGATTTGTTAAGCTCATAATCATACTGCGGTAAACCTGCTTGGTAGGCTATCGTCATTTCTAGTTGGATAGCACTAGACTTGATCACCTGAAAACTTCTATCAGGCCATATGAGATGAATAGAATCAATTGTGTTGTTGCCAATACCTAAATGAAGTGGTACTTCCATACTCGATTGAAATCCTCTAACAGGATATTTTTCATAAACACTGATACCTGCCTTGCTATACAGGATAGCTTTTGTACCAATTGCATTGGTATTATGATCACTTCCCTTAAGTTGTATTTGTATGGACTGATGCAAACTATCTGCACTGTTGTTCTTGTAAACCAGTGGAGCTGCATCAATATTATTCACGATGATGTCAAGGTCGCCATCATTATCAAAATCAGCATAAGCAGCTCCATTAGAAAAAGTCTCTTGGTCATTTTGAATAGCATTAGCAACATCTTCAAACTTCAATTCATTCTTGTTTAAAAAGAATTTATTCTTGAGTTTTATCTGAGGAAATTTTTCAATGATTTGCATTTCTTTTTCCGTCATTTCACCTGAACGGATTTTCGACTGAATGTCATCATTAGAAATAAAATTCACATAGTCGATATCATTCAATCTTCTGGGTATGCCATTAGATACAAAAAGATCTTTCTTTCCATCATTATCAAAATCCATCCACAGTGGCGCCCACGACCAATCAGTTGCATGAATACCAGCATAAACACCAACCTCACTGAATTGTCCATTACCACGGTTGTATTGCAAATTGTTTCTGGCATATTGATAATTATAGCCATAACGCAATTTCATGTTGAACAAATTGTATTCATCTTCACCCAAGGATCGCTTCAAGATATAGGGATCTTCGGGAAGCATATCCATGGAAACAATTTCAGGCAATCCGTCATTGTTTACATCGGCCGCATCAACGCCCATGGAGAACTGTGAAGTATGCAACATCGAAGAATCCAAAGTTTCTACAAAACCACCTTTTTTGTTGTTGATGTAGAGATAATCATTTTCATGAAAATCATTTCCGATATAGATATCCGGATATCCATCCACATTAATATCAGAGATAACAATACCTAGTCCGTAGCCAATGATGGAAGAATTGATTCCTACTTCTTTGGTCTCATTGATGTATTTACCATCTACATTTCTATAAAACCTATCACCTGAAAGACTATCATAAGTATTAAAATAGGTAGGCCTAGCATTGAATGTGCTGTTGTAACGCAGAGAATGATTCAACAAGTACATGTCCAAATCTCCATCCAAATCCTGATCGAAAAATGCCGCTTGTGTACTAAATCCATTAAAGGATAATCCATATGTGCCAGACTCTTCTGCATATACTGGAATACCATCAGCACCTATTCCTTTGCAGATCAAGAGTTGATTACCTTGCTGTAGATTTTCATAGTTGCCAACGCGACAAACATAAAGATCCAATAAGCCATCATGGTTAATATCAACTACTGACACACCAGTCGACCAACCCCCATCCTGAGGAATCTTAGTAGATGCTGTAACATCTTTAAAATGAAGATTTCCTTCATTTAGAAAAAGTTTATTCTCCCCTTGGTTAGAGCAAAAGAAAACATCAACCTTCCCGTCGTTGTTAAAATCTGCAGTAGCCAACCCTGCTCCATTGTAGAAATACATATAAGTGAGCATGTTCACTTTTGCATTCGGCTTCAGGTTATTTGCAAAATGGAGTCCCGTTTTTTCTTCATCCAGCACTTCAAACAATGGCTTCGTCTTTTGCTTACATCCAAAAGCAAACAGTAGAGCAACCAGAAGCCAGTTTGAAATTATCCTCATTTACTATTGAATTGATAGATAACTGGAGCACTATTGTTTTGGACAAACAAATAAGATGGTTTGCCCATTATTTGCAATGACTTGATGTCTCTTGTCTCGCCAATGATTTGGATACCAGTTTTTTCAGCTTGCAAGAAATTAAAATTACGGCTACCATTATTGAGTAATACACCGCCATAACCTGCATCCATTCTAGAGAATTGCGGAAGCCAATCGTATTGATTGAAACCAAGCAAAAGATCAACTTTGCCATCTCCATTTACATCTGTAGTTTGAATGGCAGTTATCGATGACACCTGCGCATCAAAAGGCAAAACTTGTATAGTGAACTTTCCATTTCCTTCATTCCATGCAATACAAGAAGATGAGAAATTATAAATACCAACTTGACTTGATTTGATCAGTTCGGGACTAAACAATTCTTGTATAGATTTCTGTGCATAGGCATCATGACGCAAATTCTGTTTCTTCAAAGAAGGAATTTGATCAGTCAATTCTTTCTTCAGGAAAACCGGCACATCTTTTCCGTTGATTGTCCGGGTAAATATCACCTGTCGGTTAGCCGACTGATCATATTGGTTCACCCACATTTTGACTGGACGTTTTTCATCAGGTTTTAAATAATGATTTCCTCCATTATTACCCAAGACCAAATCAAGGTCACCATCACCATCGAGATCTGCTGAAGCCATTGAACGCCACCAGCCAAAATTGTTTGAAAGTGTTGTATTCATTGGCACAAATACCCCTGACTTCAAGGAATATATATCTACCCCTGTCCATTCCCCAGCAAGTACCAACTCTTCCTTTTTATCTCCGTCAAGATCAGTATACACAGCACTGGTATACATACCGGGTTTTACTTGGGCAGTGGTATTTTCTTGAATAGCAAAGTTTCCTTTACCGTCATTCGAATAAAACGCCACCTCGGGAAGAAGGCCGTATTGCACCGGTACAGAACAACTTGCAGTAAAAATATCTTGATCCCCATCGCCATCAATATCTTTTACAAGCACAACACTTGTATTACCGATAGCAGATGGGAAAGCATTGTCCTTTTTTGAAAAGTTTCCTTTGCCATCATTTAAGTAAAGACGATGCGACATTGGTTTGGATAAGGTAGGACGATTGTTTCCTCCTGAACCAACAAACAAATCCATATCTCCATC
>JBEBDP010000092.1:0-5402 GCA_041156925.1 Bacteroidota bacterium
ATTCAATTTGGTTTTTCATCGACTTATAATAAACCTCAATTGAGGTTTCATAGGTGTTGTCTTTGAAATTTTTGAAAATACCTGCAGCATATTGCCACGACAATTGTGGCTTAACCCTAAATGTACTGGGCACCCAAACATCAGTTGGTAAAGTAGTTCCGGCATTGCTTACGAGATGAATGTATTGTCTATTTCTAGAAACTGAACCCTTGATAGATGTTTCATCATTAATTGAATAACGCAACGTTGCTCTTGGTTCTAATCCATGGTAAAATTTGATGGGATCACCCTTTTTATAAATGATACTATCCAATCGGTTTCCAAAATTATCTGAGGTATAATTGGCATAAGGGCCAACTTGTTGAAATCCACTCCACCTTAGACCATAACTCATTTTCAAGCGTTCCGAAATCTCCCAATCGTCTTGAATATATGCAGACATTTCTCTGGCATATTTCAATTGTGAATTATTCGGATTGAATGTGACACTATCTTGTTGCCCAGAAATGATTGAAGGTGAAAAGCGATGGTAGGTGTATTGTAATCCATACTTCAATTTATGCTCAGGCGTTAAATAATGATCTAAGTCTGATTTAAAACTTAAATCTCTGATCCCACTTTTCAGTGTAAAATTGAAGTTGTTTTGTAAGGCTCCTAAAGCAAAGTCATAATCATTGTACACAAATGTTGTATTCATGAACAACTTCTTGTTGAACACATGATTCCATCTTGCCGTCATGGTAGAATTACCCCATGGTATGTTCACATCAAACTGACGTTGATTGTTAACGAAATCAAATACATCTCTTCCAAAATAACCACTGATGTACAATCGATCTTTGTTCGAGAATTTATAATTAAACTTAGCATTCAAGTCATAGAAATAATAGCCTGATCCATAAAACTGACTCCCTTTTTTGATGAAAGGTTTTACCAATTGATCGATGTATGTGCGCCTACCCGAAATCATGAAAGACGACTTATCTTTGACAATAGGTCCCTGAATTGCCAATCTAGAAGCAATTGATCCTATCCCTCCTTCAGCTTGGAAATTTTTCATGTTCCCATCTTTCATGGAAATATCCAAAACAGAAGAAAGTCGACCACCATATTGAGCAGGCATTCCCCCTTTGATCAAGGTTGTATTCTTGATGGCATCTCCATTAAAAATGGAGAAAAACCCAAAAAGATGCCCAGTATTGTAAACTACGGCATCGTCTAATAAAATGAGATTTTGATCGGGACCTCCTCCTCTTACATAGAGCCCAGAATTACCCTCCCCTGCATTGGAAACACCAGGAAACAATTGAAGGGTTTTAAGAGGGTCGATTTCACCGAAGATGACCGGGACTGACCTCATTCTGTTCATGGAGAGATCAATTTGTCCCATTTGGGCATTTTTTACATTGGCATCTCGTTTTTTGGCAGAAATCACTATTTCCTGTGAAAGACTAGATTTTGAAAAGAGAGAAATATTTAATTCTTGATCCGCATTCAATTTAATCTTTTGTTCTAACGGAAAATACCCAACGAAACTTATTATAAAGGTATACTCTCCTTCAGGCAATGTTAATGAGAAATACCCATACTGATTTGTACTAACCCCCCTAGAGAGTTCTTTTACTTGTAAAGTCGCCCCAATTAGCGTCTCCTTACTCAATGAATCCCGAACATACCCATTAAGGGTAAACTTGTTTTGTGCAGTGGCTGATAAGCCACTAAAAAGGAGAAAGAAAAAAAATATGTACTTGCCCACAAGATCAATTAACAACTTAATATGACTAAGGTTCGGGCGCAAAATTATAATATGCTAACTTTGCCGCGCAATAATTTTGAATATGCTGGCAGGTTTTCAGGATCTAACGTTTGAATTTGGAGCAAGAGCAATTGTAGAAGAAGCTACTTGGCATATCCATCCAGGAGAGAGAATTGGATTAATTGGATACAACGGTACAGGAAAATCGACCTTATTAAAATTACTTGCAGGTGAATACCTGCCTAGTAAAGGGACTGTCGAAAGAAGTCGCACTACAAGCATAGGATATTTACACCAAGATTTGCTCAGTTTTGATACAGATGCAAGCATACTCGAAGTAGCGAAAGGTGCTTTTGAACGGGTGATGGAAATCGAAAAATTGATTGAACAACTTGGGAAAGAGCTAGAGGAACAGGAAGATGAAAAAAAATTAATCCAATACACCGACCTACTCCATGAAATGGATGTATTGGATGGATACAACATCGATCACAAAACGGAAGATGTACTACATGGTTTGGGTTTCAAACAAGAAGATTTATCTAGACCTTACAAGCAATTTAGTGGTGGATGGAGAATGCGAGTTTTGTTAGCCAAGATGATTCTCATGCAACCGGATTTGTTGATGCTGGATGAGCCTACCAACCACTTGGATCTTCCTTCAATTGAATGGCTAGAGAAATATTTGATTCACTACCAAGGCGCCGTAGTGATTGTAAGCCACGATAAATTTTTTCTTGATAGGATGGTCAACAAAATTGTTGAACTCTATCAACGAAAATTAAATATCTATACGGGCAACTACTCTTACTATGAGAAAGAAAAAGTAGTAAGAATGGAAATGCAGCAAAGGGCATTTGAAAACCAACAAGATTTCATTCGTCAGCAGGAAAGATTCATAGAACGATTCAAAGCAAAAGCCTCTAAAGCCGCACAGGCACAGAGTGTGCAGAAGCGTTTGGACAAAATTGAAAGGGTTGAAGAAGCCTCTATTGAAAGGCCCAACATTCGTATCAATTTCAGCGTAGACAAGACCCCTGGTAAAATAATATGCTCACTTAAAAATTTAAGCAAGCGATTTGGTCCAATTGAAATTGTTGATGGCGCTGACGCAGAAATAGAAAGAGGAGATAAAATTGCTTTGATTGGCGCCAATGGAAAGGGAAAATCGACTATCCTTAGAATTATTGCAGACAGAGAAAGTTTTGAAGGAGAACGAAATTGGGGGCATAATGTTGATGAAAGTTTTTATGCTCAGCACCAGTTGGAGCATTTGCGACTGGATAATAATATTTTAGAAGAATTACAAACTGCAGGAAGCAAGAAAACTGATATGGAACTACGAACCGTCTTGGGTTGTTTTCTTTTCAGTGGCGATGATGTAGATAAAAAAATCAGAGTCTTGAGTGGAGGTGAAAAAGCAAGGGTGGCATTGGCAAAAACCATCATCAGCAAGGCCAATTTTTTGATGCTGGATGAACCTACCAACCACCTCGACATGCACTCTGTAGATTTATTGGCAGATGCATTAGATAAATACGAAGGCAGTTTGATCTTGGTGAGTCACGATCGTTATTTTATTTCCAAAACAGCCAACAAGATCTGGGAAATTGTTGATGGCAAAATTGTAGAATTCAAAGGTGGATATACTGAATGGGTAGAATGGAAAGAGAGAATGGCAAAACATGCTCTTGAACAGGAAAAACAAAATTCAGGTAAGGATAAAAACAAGCCAAAGGCTGAAAATAGTTCAGACTCAAAACCAGTTGCAGCACCCAAAGAACCGGTTGTTGTAAAAGCGGAACCTGTCGTAACAACTAATCAGCCAATCGACAAGGAGAAGCAGAAAGAGAAAAAGCGTCTACAAAAGCAGTTTGATGACCTTGAAATAAAGATAGGAACGCTCAAGTCATCTATTACTGAAGCTGAAGCTGCTCTTGCAGATCCAGGCATTTATGCAGATCATGCCAAGTTTCAGACTGCTGAAAAGCACTACAATCAACTCTCAGCTGAATTAAAATCTGCCGAGCGTACCTACGAAGAGCTATTTGAAAAAATAATGCAGTTTGGAGATTAAAAAGACTTCAAAATGAATAAAATAAAGAAGGCTGTCCGGGTGGACAGCCTTTGATTTTTGTGATCCCGATTGGATTCGAACCAATGACCTACAGCTTAGAAGGCTGCCGCTCTATCCAGCTGAGCTACGGGACCGGAAGAACTTGGGGTTGCAAAGATAATTTTTTTTAGTTTGCAGACAAGAAACATTACAAAACAATGGATGTAAAAATTGCCCCGGGGTGGAAAAAAAGTCTAGAAAATGAGTTCAAAGCGGGGTATTTCCAAGATTTGGTCGATTTTTTAAAGAATGAAAAATTATCCAAACAAACAGTTTACCCTCCAGGTCCACTCATTTTTAATGCTTTCAATCAAACAGATATCGATAAGGTAAAAGTGGTTATAATTGGCCAAGACCCCTACCATGGACCTCATCAGGCACATGGATTAAGTTTCTCAGTTCAAAAAGGTATACCTGCCCCACCTTCTTTGGTCAATATTTTCAAGGAAATCCAAAGTGATCTTGGAATTACTAACCAAAAGACTATGGGAGACCTCACCTATTGGGCACAACAAGGGGTGCTTTTATTGAATGCTACCTTGACTGTAAGAGCTAATCAACCCAACAGCCATTCTGGTATTGGCTGGCAACACTTTACAGATAAGGTTATACAAATATTAAATGAGGAATGCGAGCACCTGGTCTTTATCCTATGGGGTAACTTTGCCAAAGAAAAAGGAATGCACATTGATGCCAAGAAACATTTTGTATTGAAGGCTGCTCATCCATCTCCATTTTCTGCTGATAAAGGTTTTTTTGGGTGTAAACATTTCTCCAAAACAAATGAATATCTTGTTAAGTATGGCAAAACACCTATCGATTGGATGTTAAAAGAAAACCTATCATGATTAAAAATATTCTGGGAAGGGTCTTTACCATTTGGGGTGGTATTGTTTTTGTAGGAACCATGCTGTTTTTTCTTCCTCCTATTTGGGCTACAGGGTTTTTGCCTGAACCGAAAAGAACAGATTGGGTAATAAAGTTTTGTAGAATGTGGATGGCTTTGTTCTTTCCATTAAGCGGCGTCAGATTGACTATTAAGGGTAGGAATCATTTCAAAAAAGGAGAAAACTATGTTGTGGTGTGTAACCACAATTCTTTGATGGATGTTCCATTGACTAGTCCGGGTATCCCAGGAGCCAACAAGACTATTGCGAAGATTGAAATGTCAAAGATCCCACTCTTTGGTATCATATACAAAAGAGGTTCTGTTTTATTGGATCGCAAAAATGACGAAAGTCGAAAAGCGAGTTATAACGAAATGAAAAATGTACTTGCCATGGGTATGCACATGTGTATTTACCCAGAAGGGACAAGAAATAAAACAAATGATCCGCTAAAATCCTTTCACGATGGTGCTTTTAAGCTTTCGTTTGAGACGGGTAAGAAAATAATGCCCTGTGTGATCAGGGGTACAAGAAATATGTTACCCTTGGATAAAACATTTTTTTTCTGGCCTGGAAAAGCAAGCATGGAATTTTTAGCACCAATTGATCCTAAAGATTTTCAAGATGCTGGGGCTTTGAAAAA
>JBEBDP010000093.1:0-3133 GCA_041156925.1 Bacteroidota bacterium
GCTTCAACCCTAACAACATCATTCTTTGCTCATCACCAGCTGCAAATGCATTGATAGCATCTTTACCAGATTTATTGATCTTGTCTGCTGCGTCATATAAATAGGTTCGTGCAACATCCAACTCAAAAACACAATTTGCTTCTCCTTTTTGTTCAACCAATTTCATTGCACGAAGTAAGCCGCTCTCTGCATGGAAAGTTTCAATGGCCATATCAGCAATGTGCATGAGAATCTCTTGTTCTGATTCCAATTTCATCATGAGTTTTTGTACTGCTGCACCTGCAACCATCAAAATGGCTTTCTTGAATTGTTGAATAGCCTTGCGTTCTTCAGCAAATGGTGTATCATCTGAACTTCCAAAATCAGGTATGCTCATTAACTCTTTTTGGACTGCCATAGCAGGACCCATTAAATCAAGGCGACCTTTCATGGCGCGTTTCAATACCATATCGACAGTCAGCAAGCGATTGATTTCATTGGTTCCTTCATAAATACGATTGATTCTGCTATCACGATAAGCTCTTGAAACATTGTATTCATCGCTGAATCCATTTCCACCATGCACTTGTACAGATTCATCTACAACATAATCCAACAACTCTGATCCAAATACTTTGATCATTGCACACTCAATAGCATATTCTTCTGCTGCACCCAATAAGGCTTCATTGAATGGTTTGCCTGCAGCCAACAACTCTTCCTCTTTTTGTTCAATCCACATAGAAGCCCTGTACAAACCGGCTTCAGCAATCCAATTACGAATAGTCATCTCCGCCAACTTCTGCTGAATAGCGCCAAATTCTGCAATTGGCTTTTTAAATTGTTCTCTTGTCTTCGCATACTGGATAGTTTGCTCTAAACATTTTTTTGCACCACCCAATGTTGCTGCACAAAGTTTTAAACGTCCGATATTCAAAATATTGAATGCAATCACATGTCCTTTCCCTACTTCACCCAATACATTTTCAACTGGTACTTTGCAATCTTGGAAATACAATTGAACGGTTGATGATCCTTTGATACCCATCTTGTGTTCTTCCGGACCTTGTGTGAATCCTTCCATACCACGCTCAACAATGAAACCAGTAAAATGAACACCATCTACTTTTGCAAACACAGTATAGACATCTGCAAAACCACCATTGGTGATCCAACATTTTTGTCCGTTTAAAATATAATGCTTCCCATCTTCACTCAACTTGGCTATCGATTTTGCACTCAACGCATCACTACCACTGTTGGGTTCTGTTAAACCATAAGCACCTTTCCAAACACCACTCGCAAGATTAGGAATGTATTTTTCTTTTTGCGCATCAGTCCCGAAATACAAAATAGGAAGCGTGCCAATACCAGTATGGGCTGAGAAGCCGACTGAAAAAGAATGTCCAGCACCCAATCCCTCTGCCATAATGATAGATGTGATGAACTCTTTACCCAATCCACCATACTGTTCAGGAATAGCCACACCCAACATGCCCATCTCACCAGCCTTTTCCATCAATGATGGCATGAGTCCAGGTTCTAATTTATCAATCCTGTCGAGCAGAGGATAAATTTCAGTTTCTAAAAACTGATGGCACATGTCCATCATCATTTTCTGTTCTTCAGTAAAATCTTCTGGTATGAAGGTTTCAGAAGGTAATGATTCAGTAGTTAATGAACCGCCTCCTTTCATCACATGTAGTGGTTTGTTTACTGCTTCCATAGACTTTATTTTAATGTGTTTTTATTTAAGGTTGTCGTATACCTGTTGCAATACTTTTTTTGCAGTTTCGATATCTGCTGCATCAACTCCCTCCAATGCTTCATTCAATGTTTTTGAAGCAATCTCCATTGTCTTGTCTTGCAATTTTTTTGCAGCTTCAGTCAGCATGATAGAGTTTGATCTTCTATCTGTTTGCGAAGGCACACGTTTTACCAATTTCAATTTTTCAAGGTTGTCGACTAAACGTGTAATGCTTGGTTTATCCCTAAAAGAAGCGTTACACAAATCTTGCTGACTAATACCATCTTTTTTCCAAAGATGATACAACACACTCCATTGTTCGATGGTGATTTCAATTCCCTCTTGCTTGAAATTCTTTTGCAAACGACGTGCAATAGCAGTCGATGCCATTCCAGTTATAAAACTGTACAATTCTCCTCTTCTAAATTGGTTGTTGGGCATATAGTTAGTTATGCAACTATTTAAAGTTAGGAAATTTCCCCGATCAAAAAAATCTTTTCGGCAAGAAATGATGAAATTTAACGTTCGGTTCATGCCCAAAACAGCGATATGGTTTTGCTAATTATAAATGTGGTGCTTTTGGCTTTGTACAGGATGATTATTGGTCGTGCTAACCGTATTCTCATGCTCCTTCCCTACTTCAAATCTGCTTCCGTTTCTAGTGATAAAGCGACAATCGTAATCCCAGCCAGAAACGAGTCGACTAATATTGGCCGATGTCTTGAGTCCTTATTAGAGCAATCTTTACCCAGCAATCAATTTGAAATTATAGTGGTCGATGATGGTTCCACAGATGCTACAGCTGCTATTGTGAAATCTTACTCAGATAAGGGAGTGAGGTTATTACAGCTGAATGATGAAGTAGGAGGGAAAAAAGCGGCATTAAGCAAGGGTATAGCAGGTGCAACACATCCCATAATTATTACGACCGATGCTGATTGTACTTACCCCAAGAATTGGCTGAATACATTACTTAATTATCGAAGTGAACATGATGCTGTTTTTGTTGCTGCTCCGGTGAAGTATACCAAAGAAAATAATTTTTTAGAACGGTTTCAGTCGCTCGACTTCCTCGCACTTCAAGGAATTACGATTGCTGCAGTCAGCAAGCAACTCTTCAACATGTGCAATGGCGCTAACCTGTTGTACACCAAAGAAGCATTTGAAAAAGTCAATGGTTTTGAAGGAATAGACCAGATACCAACTGGAGACGACATGTTGTTGATGGAGAAAATTGATGCTGCTTATCCTGGTAAAGTGAAGTATTGCTTTTCACAAGATGCTATTGTAGAAACACTGCCAGCTGCAGGTTTGAAAGCATTTATACAACAAAGAATTCGATGGGCCAGTAAATCGACTAGCTATAAGAATACAAATATCAAACTTGTTTTGCTGTTGGTATACTTG
>JBEBDP010000094.1:0-4442 GCA_041156925.1 Bacteroidota bacterium
AAATTGGAGTTCGGTCCGTCACCAAAAAAACTGAGACCAACACCAGTTGCAATCAATAAATAACTAAAGCTGATATTTTTCTTTTTTCTTTTTTCAATGATATTGCTAATAAGAAAAACCAACACCACAAAAAGCGTTGCGTAGAGTCCGACTGATTTAGGGAAAGCAAAAAGTTGTACGATTAAAATTAAAATAGAAAGAGCAGCCATCAGCCAACCTGTTCTTTCAACCAGTTGGATATTGGGATTTTTTAAAATAACAAGATAATCTTGAACTGCTTTCTTATTCATTTAAGAAGGGTTTTCGCAAAGCATGAGGTTGCACAATTTGAAGATTACTCTTGCGCCTACATTTTCATCCCATCCATCTGTGCTTACACCTGTTTCGCAAAGGTCGAAGCCGATGATTGTCCTTCCAGAGTTTAAAATTTTTCTGAAAAGGAAATTCAGTTGCTCCATCTCAAATCCGCCTGGGACGGGGGTTCCAGTATGCGGACAAAGTTTGGGATCTAGTCCATCAATATCATAACTGATGTATACTTGCTGTGGTAATTGTGCAATAATTTCATCAGCCATTTGCGACCATGTTTGTCCCTCAAATTGCCTTTCCTTTATTTCTTTTTCGAAATAAGTCACAACCCTAAAATCACTTTGACAGATATAATTCCATTCTGATTCACAATAATCTCTGATACCCAACTGGACTAGTTTTTTCACATTGCTGAAATCATTCAATACATTGTACATGATTGAACCATGAGAATGATTCAGACCTTCAAATGATTTTCTCAAATCACAATGCGCATCAATTTGTAAAATGCCAAACTCTCCATGTCTTTCTGAAAGCGCTTTGATAAGTCCGTATGCCACACTGTGATCACCGCCTAGCAATCCTACTTTTTTTCCTTTATCCAATCTTGCTTTACACTGTTCATACACCCACTCATGCAATTCATCACAACCAGCGTTGACTTCTTTGAGGGTTTTTTTCATGAACTTGTTCGACTCAATCTTGTCGCCTGAATTGATAAAATTCAAGTAGAGCTCATTCTCCTTCCTAAGGAAGTCGTTTTTAAGTAGTATTTTTTTATCGATAGGGAGCATAAATACCCCTTTTTTCCAGCTGTTTTGGAACTGGCTATCGAATAAATCGACTTGTAAACTGGCATGAAGCAGTCTTTCTGGTGATCTGGCCGTCCCGCTCTTAAAGCTTACCGTCACCTCCCAAGGAACAGGAAGAATTATTAATTCGGCATTTTCTTCTGTAAAGGGGAGTCCAAATATGTTATTATTGGCCACGCTTACCCCATTAGGGTCGAATCTGGATAGATCTGCAATCATTTTAGTAGATAATTGATTGAATTTCTGTGATTAACGCAATAAATCAAAGAAAAATTGCGTTTAAGAATTCAGGAAAACGCTGCAAGGTAAGTAAAATTGAAATTCAGCTGTTTATAGTACATTTGCATATTCGTAAATTATGAAAAAAATACACATTCTTGGTCTTGTTTTGATCGCGGGAGCGATTGGAGCACTTTTAACGTTAATGGGTGATATCAGCACCTATGATTCAGTGGAATCGGCAAGAAAAAAAGAAGGCAAGTTTGTTCATTTGATTGCCAAAATCGATACCACTCAACCTATCGTTTATGATCCAATTAAGGATCCAAATTATTTGGCATTTACCGCTGTTGATTCATTGGGTTCAGCTACTAAGGTAGTGTACAAAAATGCAAAGCCAACCGACTTTGAAAAAAGTGCAAGGGTGGTGATGAAAGGCTCTATGAATGGTGAGACTTTTGAATGCAAAGAAATTGTTTTGAAGTGTCCTTCTAAGTACACTGATGAGCAAGGTGCTCAGCCTGGTAAAATGACTGAGACTTCTTACAAGACTACTGAGTAGTTTTCAACCAAAACAAATTAAGTTATGATTGAATATAATGGAGAGCATTTGCTCATTGGGCAAATAGGGATGTTTTTAACCCTACTTGCCTTTTTTTCTGCTTTACTAGCAACATATGCAAACATCAAAGCAGCAAATGCATCAGATGTGTTAATGGAAAAGCCTTGGCAAAAATTAGCTAGGACTACATTTATCATTAATGTGGTTTCAGTGATCAGCTTATTTGTTGTCTTGTACCTTATCATTTACAACCACTACTTTGAATACCAGTATGCACACAAACACTCTAAACGCAGTTTGGATGTGCAGTACCTCTTGAGCTGTTTCTGGGAAGGACAAGAAGGTAGCTTCATGTTGTGGGCTTTCTGGAATGCGGTATTGGGATTGTTCCTGATTAAGCGTTCTAATAAATGGGAGCATCCTGTGATGACGGTTATGAGTGTTGCACAGGTATTCTTGGCGAGCTTCCTCATTGGAATTTATTTCTTCGATATCAAAATTGGATCTAATCCTTTTGTCTTGATGAGAAATGAGTTTCCCGATGCACCAATTTTCAATGATCCTGATTACCTCAGTAAGTACATCTTGGATGGTAATGGATTGAATATCTTGTTGCAGAACTATTGGATGGTGATTCATCCACCAATTTTATTCTTGGGATTTGCATCTGCTATTGTGCCTTATGCATTTGGTGTTGCAGGTTTATGGAAAAAGGATCATGCAGGTTGGTTGAGACCAGCAATGCCATGGGCTTTGTTCTGTGCAGGTATTTTAGGTTTGGGTATCATGATGGGTGCTGCATGGGCGTATGAATCGCTTACATTCGGAGGTTATTGGGCATGGGATCCAGTAGAGAATGCATCAATGGTGCCTTGGCTTTTATTGGTTGCAGGTATTCATACCATGTTGATCTTTAAGAGTACTGGTCATGCAATGAAGAGTACCTATCTCTTTATCTTCCTCACACACTTATTTGTATTGTATTCAACTTTCTTAACCAGGACTGGTGTATTGGGTGATACTTCAGTTCACTCTTTTACTGGTGAGGGAAGTACCTTATACTGGCATTTAATATTAATGCAATTGGCATTTATTGCTATCCCTGCATTTTTATATTACAGAGATAGAAAGAACATACCGACAGTTGTGAAAGAAGAAAGCATGAACTCAAGAGAGTTCTGGATGTTTGTCGGTTCGCTTTTATTGCTGATTTCTGCAGTGTATATTATTGTATTGACGTCATTGCCTTTCATCAATAAATTATTTGGCACTTCATGGGCCATTGGTGAGAATGTAGAATACGTATACAACCGTATAATGATCTTGGTGGCTATTGTAATTGGTGTGTTGACAGCTATTACACAATATTTCAAATACAAGGAGACAACAAGAAAATACATTTGGTCGAAGTTGTTGATTCCAACAATTGTAACTGTTGTTTTATCAGCTGCTTTGAGTATTTGGGGTGAAGTGAAATTTGATAAGCATGGATTAGGATTTTTAGTAGGTATACATGTTGCGCTATGGACATCTATTTATGCTATCATCGCCAATGCAACCTATTTGGGTTCGGTGTTGAAGTGGAAAATGAAAGCAGCAGGTGCTTCAATCACACACTTCGGTTTCGGTATGATGTTGTTGGGTATTTTGATATCATCTGCTAAAAAAGAGTTGATCTCTAGAAATGCAGGTGGAATATCTGTTACCGGTTTAAAAGATGCGAAGGGTAGAGATGATGATCCTTTGGAGAACGTAACCTTGTTGTACAACACACCTGTGAAAATGGGTAAGTATGTGGTTACTTATCTTGGTGATTCAACAGAAGAGAAAAACAATAAAGTTTATTTCAAGATTCGTTTCATTGAAGTGGATCCAAAGGATGATGAAACAATAGTTGATGCATTCAATATTACTCCTAATGCCTTCTTGGTGAAGAGTGGGGAGAATTCACAGCTATCATCTAATCCTGGTTCTAAACATTATTTGTCGAGCGATGTCTTTGTCTACATCACATCTTGGCTAAATCCAGATAATCTAAAGGATACTGCTAGCTTCAGGTATACAGATGTAAAAGCTGGAGATACGGTGTACTATTCTAACGGATTTGCAGTAGTTAATAAACTTTTGGCTGCTAATAAGAACGACAATAAGGATTTGCCGATGGTGGATAGTGCTTGGGTTTCTGATGTGACTGTATTTTCAAAAGAAGGAATTCAGTTCAATACTAGTCCAGCATACATGAAAAAGAATGGTATTGCAACTTCAAAAATTGATACCGTTATGGAACAGCACCTTGTTGTGAGGTTAATGAAAGCAGAAAACGGAAAAGTGCAATTGGATTTAAAAGAGTCGAATGCTGTAGTTAGGTATATTACATTGAAGGCCTTCCGTTTCCCTTGGATCAATTTGTTGTGGTTAGGAACCCTAATTACTGTGGCTGGTTTTATGATCAGCATGTGGTTCAGGCTGAAGAACAAGTTGTATGTAGCTTAAGAGTTACTTAACTTTATATAGTGCGTTATCTATCGACCATAATCATC
>JBEBDP010000095.1:0-15478 GCA_041156925.1 Bacteroidota bacterium
GCTGTATCTACAATAGGAATACCACCAATCCTATTTTCCTTCATCAACTTCAAAGCATCTGCTATAGTAGCATTTACATTGAGGGTTACTGGATCAATGATCAAACCACTTTCACTTCGCTTGACCTTTCTTACCTGTTCAGCTTGTTTTTCAATACTCATGTTTTTGTGAAGGATACCAATTCCTCCTTCTCTTGCTAATGCAATTGCAAGTGTTGATTCAGTTACGGTATCCATTGCAGCAGAGAGCAAAGGAATATTAAGGCTGATGTCTTTGGTCAGCTGAGTACTAATGTTCACTTCTCTTGGAAGCACATCAGAATAAGATGGAACCAGGAGTACATCATCGAAGGTTAAGCCTTCACCAAAAAATTTGGGGAGTTGTGGAGTTCTTGTTGCCATATGCGAAGATAGGAAAAAAATAAAAAATCACTCATCTGTACACTGCGGCATACAATTTTCCTGGCCGAGGTGAAACCAAACCCCTCATTTCCAATGAAAAAAGAATCGCCGAGACCTCACTAGGCTTAAGCATTGTTTGTACAATTAATTCATCAATTCCAACAGGCTCTCGTTCTAAAACGAGGTCGTACAATTGTTTCTCATTCCCTTCAAGTGATAGGAATAATTCCGCCTGTATGGCCTTTTTCGTTTTTGTTACTGGATTCCAGCCCATAAATTCAATAAAATCTGCACCAGAAGTAATTAAATCAGCACGATGGGTTCTTATCAAATGGTTGCAGCCCATACTCCCCAGATCAGTTGTCCTTCCCGGATAGGCAAAAACATCTTTATTATAACTGTTGGCAATTTCTGCCGTGATCAGACTTCCTCCTTTTTCACCACTCTCAATAACGACAACAGCATCAACCATACCAGCTACAATCCTGTTCCTTTTAGGAAAATTTTGTCGGTCGGGTTTCGTACCCTGCATAAACTCTGAAAGCAATCCTCCACGATGTATCATTTCACTCGCTAAAATTCTATTTGAGGAGGGATAAATTTGGTCTAACCCATGTCCTAATACACCCACTGTATTTACTTTATACTTAACACAATCTCGATGAACAAGTGTATCAATACCATACGCTAATCCACTAACCACCAAAACATCTACTTGTGCAAGTGTTTCAATAAATGCAGCAACTCTTTCTTTTCCATAATCAGTAGGTGCCCTTGTACCAACTACCGCTACTATGTGTTGCTGATTCAACGATTGACTTCCCTTATAAAAAAGGACATGAGGAGAATCAATACAATATTCTAAACGACTTGGATAATCAGGAGTATGTTTGATAAGTATTTCAATCTTATTTCTAGCTATAAATTTCAGCTCTTCTTCCACTCGATTAAAACCAGAGAATTTTTTGATTGCTTCAGCCCTTATAATCCCAATACCAGCAATACTTTCAAGTGATTTTCGATTGGCTTTAAACACTTGTGAAGGTTCTCCAAAATGTTTGAGCAAAAGACCAATTTGTATATCTCCAATTTGAGGTACGAGTGTAAGTGCAAGATGATAAAAAATTTCTTCGTTCATTTTTTAGAATTGCACGCAAACTAAATATGAAGAAAGAACCACGCTAGTAGAAATCACCGAGCAAAAAAGAGATTTCTTACAGGAGACTGAGAGAAAATAATCTACTCATTAGAAATAATCAGCATTTCAGTCCGACGGTTCAAGGCCCTACCCTGCTCAGTTTGGTTATCGGCTAAAGGCACTTGTGCCCCCAAACCTTTGGAGGCCAGTCGCTCAGCTGAAATCTTTTTACCAATTAAATAATCAACTACAACTTTTGCTCTTTGACTGGAGAGCAATTGATTGTCATTTTCTTTACCAATATTATCCGTATGTCCAATAATTTGCACTTGAAGTTTAGGATTTTCAAGGAGCATTAGAATCAACTTATCCAACTCGATATAGGACTCAGACAGCAACTCATATTTACCTGTTTCAAATTGTATGTTTTTCAACACAATACTTGTCCCTTTTTGTAATGGCTGCAAAGGAATATTGTATGTAAAGTTTTGTTGTTGACGCGTTTCTTTCATCAAAAACCTACCTGAATAAAACAAGTATCCTTTTTTGCTCACATTGAAAGCATAATTTTTTCCGGATGGCAAAATGGACAAATAGCGACCTTCTTCATCTGCTTGGACTTCAGATATGAGCATTTTGGTTTCAAGATCAATTACCTCTACAATTCCTGATAGGCCTTTCCCCGTTAAACTATCATAAACCTTACCTTCTAACCATGAACTCGCATTTGGCTTAATACCTTCATATAATTGAATAGTATAAATATCCAAACCACCTCTCGAATCTCCTCTGTCACTTGCAAAGAAGCCAGTTGCTGCATCAGATGTAACAAATAGGCTTCCCTCGTCATCAATGGTATTGATAGGAAATCCTAAATTTTGAGGGCTAGCAAACCCCTGAATTGTTTTTTTCGTAAGGAAAAGATCTGTTCCACCATAACCTGGATGACCATTTGAATTGAAATATAAAGTCTCGTTATCAGCATGCACAAAGGGGCAACTTTCGTCACCAGCAGTATTAACAGCGGGACCCAAATTCTGGGGTATTGACCATTTACCGTTTGCTAGTCGCGTTGAGACATATAAATCCGTTCCACCATATCCACCCGGACGATCAGAGGCAAAATAGAGATATTTTTTATCAGGTGATAAACAGGGGGCCGACTCCCAATATTCCGTATTGATTACATTTCCTGCATGCACTCTTTCACTCCATCCTTGCTCAGTTTGGTAGGATAAGTAGATATCAAAACTACCCAACCCTTCTGGATAATCTTTTGCTGAAAACACCATCCAATTTCCATCAGGTGTGATTTGTTGTCCACCCTCTTTGTAATAAGTATTTATTTTTCCAACAACCGGAGTTGCTTTTCCCCAACTGCTATCTTTCCAAACAGAAGAAAAAAAATCTTCATCGGCCGAACCTCTTGTCCGCCTGGTTATGATCAACTGCTTACCATCAATTGTAAGTGTGGGATAATATTCAGATACTGCCGTATTGATACTATCTCCTGCATTAAAGATTTTTGTTTTTGACCTGTTCGGATAGAGCTGTTCAAGTGTGACCGCAAATTCAAATGATTTTTTTCTGTATCGAGCAGCCTGTAGTGAAGCTGCATTTAAGCCAGGTATGGTTAAAAATCGATCCACCGCATTTAATGCTTTTTGAAATTCACCCAAGCCGCCAAGTGCAATTGAGTAGACAAATAAATAATCTTTGGATTGTTCTAGATCGACTGCAAAAGCTTTTTCATAAAAGTCTACTGCAGGTGCATAACGTTTTAATTCGGATAAGATACCTGCTTTGGATAATAATGCTTCAAGGTATTGGTCTTCAACGCGGAGTGCAAGATCTAAGAAATTCAATGCTGAGGAATAATCCCCTTCATCTACTTTTTGCATAGCCATTTCATAATTCTTCTTGGCTTTCTTTGCAATTTTACTTGCATCATACCCCTGTGCTTTTGCTCCTTCTGCCTGCAGAAGAAATATAAAAAGCAGCGCAAAGAGGATTAGATTTTTCATGGTATATCCAAGTACTTGTGGGTCTGCAGCGAAAGAATCCATTGAGGATTCGTCTTGATGTAGGTGATAATCTGAGGATTTATTTCACTAGCACGGCTCCATTCGGGTTGCAAATACAAAAGACAATTTGAGGATACTTGGTCCGCATGCTTTTCTGCCCATTCAAAATCTGATTTGTTGTATACCACTACTTTCAATTCGTGAGCAGCTTCAATTACTTCCTTGAGTGGAGCTTTGAATTTTTTCGGAGATAGACATATCCAATCCCAGTGCCCCGATAATGGATGTGCCCCTGATGTTTCTATATGCGTTCTAATTCCTTTTTGCTTCAACGAAGCCGTCAAATTGCTCAAATCATGCATCAGAGGTTCACCGCCAGTAATAACAGCAATTTCAACACCTGATTCAACTACCCAATCAACTATAGTAGTAACAGATACCAAAGGATGTTTTGACATGTCCCAGCTCTCCTTCACATCACACCATACACATCCAACATCACATCCACCAAGGCGAATAAAATAAGCAGCATGCCCTGTAAAACGTCCTTCTCCTTGGAGCGTACAAAAATGCTCCATCAATGGCAATGATGTTGTATTGGGTTTATTCATCAATTAATCTTTTGCTGCACAGGCTTTGAAGGTGTTCATCATCAAAGCTGCAA
Organism: Bacteroidota bacterium; assembly: GCA_041156925.1. GTDB lineage: Bacteria > Bacteroidota > Bacteroidia > Chitinophagales > Chitinophagaceae > Pollutibacter. Next base: position 4,228 of record JBEBDP010000095.1, read on the forward strand.
TGGTCATGGGACCAACTCCGCCGGGTACAGGTGTAATGTAACTCGATTTAGCTGCTACTTCATCAAATGCAACATCACCTTTAATGGCAAATCCTGATTTTTTTGTTGCATCAGCTACTCTTGTGATACCAACATCAACAACTACCGCTCCATCTTTTACCATATCCGCCTTTAAAAATTCTGGTCGGCCTAATGCTGCAATGATGATATCTGCCTGTAAACAAATTTCTTTTAAGTTGGGCGTATGCGAATGACAGACAGTCACGGTACAATTCCCAGGATATTCATTCTTACTTAGCATGATACTGATTGGTCTTCCCACAATATTACTTCTTCCAATCACCACAGCATGCTTTCCTTTTGTTTCAATTTGATAATGTTCAAGCAACAACAAAATTCCATAAGGTGTAGCAGGATAAAATGCAGGTAATCCCTGCACCATTCTTCCTACACTCTCTGGATGAAATCCATCTACATCTTTAGAGGGATAAATGGTCTCAATTATTTTTTGTTCACTGATGTGTTTAGGTAAAGGCAATTGGACCAAGATACCATCAACATCAAAATCTTCATTGAGCTCATTCAATTTGAACAACAAATCTTGCTCTGATATTCCCTCATCGAGTCGAATCAAAGTTGACTTATAACCTATCTCTGCACATGATTTTACTTTAGAACCAACATAAGTCTCACTGGCACCATTGTTACCAATTAATATAGCAGCTAAATGCGGCACTTTCTTCCCTTGAGCAATCCTTTCTGATGTCTGTGCCTTTAGCTTGTCTTTAACGGCCTGTGAGACCAATTTTCCATCTAATAATTTCATGCTGCAAAGGTACAGTCGTGGAAAATGACACCCAAATAAGATGTTTTCCACATGGGAGGAAGACTGCGCTAAAGCAATTTTAATGCATGAAGAGATTGATTGGTGTGTTGTTGACATTTCCCAGCTTAACATTTTGCCAAACTTGGGCTAATCAAGATGTTATTCCCCTAAATAGAACTGCATATTCAAAAAACAAGACCACACAGATAGGGCAAACCGACATTCCAGCTTTACAAGGTTTTCAACAGAATATTGAAGTAGGCCTTGCAATTGAAAATAAATACAGCATAAAAGAGTTAACAACATTAGGTCTAGGTATTGGAATACCAGTCCTGAATGGATACATGGGACTAAATACAAGCTTGCAAGGGAATACTCTTTTTTCAAATTTTTCAGGCAACCTGAGCTATGGCATTCAAATCAATAAGCAAACAACACTTGGCATAGGATCTGGCATACTATTTCAAAATATAAAAGGATATGGCTCAGAAAAAAACATACAAGTATCTGCAGGAATTGCACATCTGATCAATGAAAAAACAATGTTTGCCTTCCATTATCAGCTCACCCAAAATATTAGCCCAAACACCTTTGCAAATAAGCTAAAGATAGAAGGCTTGACTTTAGGCATTGGCTATCATTTAAGTAAATCTGTTTTCATTCAGTTGGAAGCAAAAAAAATACAACAACAGTTTCGCATAATACCGAACATCAATTGGTCGCCTTTTGAGAAAATCGGTTTTTGGTGCGGAACCAACGGAAGCGGGCACTTGCATCTTGGTATAATTAGTGCGCTAAAAAAATCTAAACTAATGCTTGGATTTAGCAATCACCCTCACCTTGGCTACTCTATGCTACTTCAATTCAATTATAGACTAGATGACAAAAATTAAATGTGCAATTGGACTAGTTTTTGTCTTCAACATGGCATTTGCCCAAGAAGAATATGAAAACGAATTGGAGCAATTGACCACGGTTGATGAACAACAATTGCGAGATCCTGTTGAAAACACTGGACTCCAATCAGGAATAAAATTCAACCTCAACACGGTTACAGCAGAAGAATTATCAAGCATTTTATTGTTGAGTCCACAACAAATTCATGACTTGATTAAACACCGAAATACCTATGGAAAATTACTCAGCATACTAGAGTTGCAAGTCCTTCCTTCATGGGATGTAAAAACCATCAAACAATTGATTCCTTTTTTATACATCAACAACGGAAACGATAAAATAAATGTAAAGCACAGTATTGCAGAAGGCAAGCACTTACTCTTGTACAGAACAGGAGGTAAACCAAATGGTTACAACAACAAAGATTCATGGCTCACAAAAAACAGGCAGTTACTGAATTACAAATTCAAGTACAAGGATTTGTTTCAGGCAGGATGGATGATTGAAAAAGATGCAGGTGAGCCCAAGATTACAGATCATATTAGTCTGTTTTTTGCATTAAAAAACAAAGGCATCATCAAGCAATTGTTAATAGGCGATTTTAATGTTAATATGGGACAAGGATTGGTCCATTGGCAGGGTTATGCCTTTGGAAGAAGCAGTAATTTATTAAGTGGCTACCGACAAGGTAATTTTATACAACCACATACCGGGACTGATGAAAATCGATTCCATAGAGGTGTTGGACTACAATTAAAAAAAGGGAAATTTGAATTTGGCGCCTTTCTTAGCAAAGTCAAGATTGACGCAAATGTAATCTCGGACAGCATCAATAATGTACAATGGGTAAGCTCCTTTCTTTTATCGGGTATACACAGAACAGAATCAGAAATCAAAGACAAGAATGCTCTCACCAAATTCACATGGGGAGGTAAAATTAAAGTACAACTACCAACAGGATCTATTAACCTCAATATGATTCAAACTAATTTTTCGATACCCGTTCAGAAAAGAGCACAACCCTATAACCAATTCGCTATTTCTGGTAAACACTGGAGAAATATGAGTATTGACCTAGCCTTATCAACATCAATTGGTTTTTTATTCAGCGAATTAGCTTTCGATCACCAACTAGACCCAGCATTCAATGTAGGGTGGTTAAAAAGCCTTGACCCCAAATTCGATATAGCGATAATCTACCGCAACATGAGTACCCGATACAGAGCTTTTGAATCCAACTGTATTTCAGTCAACTCGGAAGCAGGAAATGAATCAGGCTTATTAATGAGCTTTAATTTTCAACCCCATGCGAAACACACTTTAGAAGGTTTCATAGATTTCGCACAACAATTTTGGCCAAGTTTTACATCTGACCGACCAGTGATTGCTAAACTTTTTTCCATTCAATATACTTGGAGACCAAATAAGAAGACAGAAATAAGTACACGTTACCAAATTGATACAAGGGCCAATAACCAAGGGTATGAAGACAACCATACCAGTTTAATCGGAGAGAAAATCACACACCGATGGAGAACACATATCTCATTTAGTCCAATAGAAAGTTTAACAATTAGATGCAGAAATGAAATAGTGAAAGTAAGGGAAGAGTTTAAGTCATTCTCATCTGGACAACTAAGCTATGTAGAATTCATCTTTAAACCAGCCACAGAACCCTTAAGCATAAGTTTTCGGTATACCTTTTTCTCAACAGATGATTATTCATCAAGAGTATATGCCTATGAAAGAGACCTTTCCTCGTATTATTCAATACCAGCTCATTTCGACCAAGGTTACAGAAACTATCTTTTATTGCAGTACAACTATAAAAAAGCTGTAAAAATTCAGCTGAAATTGATTAACGATCAGCGGCGTGAAAAGAATTTCTTGATTTCAAATCAACAAGGGCCCTTGAAAAATAAAGAATGGCGCATGCAGGTTATCTGGGAATTTGGCAATTAGCAAACAAATTTGAAGCCGTATATTTGATACTCAAAAAAGTAAATCATGAGCGATCAACAAAATCAAATCAATATAGAAATCTCTGAAGAGATTGCAGAAGGTCAGTATGCCAATTTAGCCATCATCACACACAGCCATGCAGAGTTTGTTGTAGATTTTGTAAACGTGATGCCTGGTACACCAAAAAGCAGGGTAAAATCAAGAATTATTCTGACTCCTCAACATGCGAAAAGATTATTGAATGCATTGGCAGATAACATCAATAAGTTTGAAGATTTACATGGTGCTATAAAGGACTTTGAAGAAGTACAAATTCCTTTTCAATTTGGCGGACCACAAGCACAGGCTTGATTTAATTTATTGATTCTACCGCGACAGTTTTGTTGATTTTATTGATTAAGCCTTGTAAAACTTTACCAGGACCAACCTCAAAAAAATTAGACGCTCCATCATGAATCATGGTCTCAATAGTCTGTGTCCATTTTACAGGACCAGTCAACTGATCAATCAAATTTTGCTTGATTTCCTCAGGATCTTTAACAGCTTTAGCAACCACGTTTTGGTAAACCGGACAAACAGGACGATGAAAATTAGTAGAGAGAATAGCCTTTGCTAATTCTTCTTTTGCTGGCTCCATCAAAGGTGAGTGAAAAGCACCTCCAACAGGTAATTTAATAGCCCTTTTTGCTCCAGCAACTTTCATTTTTTCACAAGCAATATCAATACCTGCATTGGAGCCACTGATAACCAACTGGCCTGGGCAATTAAAATTGGCCGGTACAACTATCTCGCCAGTTTCTGCAGTAACTTCTTTACAAATACGCTCTGCCTCTTCATCAGATAAGGCAAGTACAGCAGCCATAGCAGATGGATTGAGTTCACAGGCTTTTTGCATGGCCATAGCACGAATACTCACCAATTTTAATGCATCTTCAAAAGGAAGCGTGCCATTCACTACCAATGCAGTAAACTCACCTAAAGAATGACCCGCAACCATATGTGGAGTTGCACCGTCTATCATTTTATAGGCTACAAAAGAATGGAGGAATATTGCAGGTTGTGTAACTTTTGTTTGTTTCAAATCTTCTTCAGACCCATTGAACATGATATCAGACAACTTGAACCCAAGTATATCATCGGCCTGATCAAAAAACCTTCTGGCAAATGCATTGCCCTCATAATGATTCTTACCCATACCTGGAAACTGAGAACCCTGACCCGGAAAAACAAATGCTTTGATCATAAAGAAATTTGAGAGTGCAAAAGTAAAAGAAAAGCCCGAAATAAATCGGGCTTAAGATAGTTTAGAAATAAAAAATCAATGCAATTTTGAACCAATCAAGCGGATAAACTCACTTCTTGTTTCATTCTTTTCAAACTCTCCAAAAAATGCTGAAGTTGTTGTAACTGAATTCTGCTTTTGAACACCTCTCATCATCATACATAAATGTGAGGCTTCGATTACAACTGCAACTCCTAATGGATCTAATGTATCTTTTATTGCATTCAAAATTTGTGAAGTCAGTCTTTCCTGCACCTGTAGTCTTCTACTATAAGTATCAACTACACGAGCAATTTTACTTAATCCAGTTATATACCCATTGGGAATATAGGCCACATGTGCTTTTCCAAAAAAAGGCAACATATGATGCTCGCACAAGCTGAACAATTCAATGTCTTTAACAATTACCATCTCACTCACATCTTCATGAAATTTGGCTGAATTCAAAATCGCTTTAGGATCAATTTGATAGCCCTGTGTGAGGTACTGCATCGACTTTGCAACACGCTCTGGAGTTTTCAATAAACCTTCACGATTTGGATCTTCTCCCAAAAGAGCAATACTCTCTTTGTAATTTTCAATAAGTCCTGATGTTATTTTATCCTCGAACTGCTCTACCTTGATATAAGCCATCTTTCAAATTTTAAATGTGTGTTGGATACTCCACAAAATTTCGTGGTGTTTCATATAAACGTATTTGAAGCAATAATGTTTGATCAATTAAAGGCCTCAATATTTTAAATATTACAATCGCGATATTTTCAGCGGTTGGATTGAGATTTTTGAATTCAGCAACATCCTCATTCAAGTTTTTATGATCAAACCTATCGAGCACATTTTCTGAAATAATATCAGACAACACTTTCATATCCATCACATATCCTGTTGCTGGATCAACCTCTCCTATCACTTTTACAATCAACTCATAGTTATGTCCGTGATAATGAGGAAGATTGCATTTCCCGAAAACACGACTATTCTCCTCTGCAGACCAAGCTGGATTGTGTAAACGATGTGCCGCATTAAAATGTTCCTGACGATATACTGCTACCTTTTCACCCATTTACATGTGTTTGACTCTGCTCCAACAAAGAACAAAGCATTTTGTTTAAAAAATAATGTACTTATTCTCCGAAATACTCTACAAAGATACGAGGAGTTTCTACCAGTTTAATGCAATGGAGGGCTACTCCTTGTGGTAGATGTGGGGCCAATTGCTGCCAAATTTCAAAAGTCAGGTTTTCTATTGAACATAATTTACCTGCCATAAAAGGAACATCCAGGTTGAGGTTTTTATGATCCAGGACCTCTACAACCCTATCTTTTATGATTTTGCTCAATAATTTGGCATCCATTACAAATCCAGTATCTGGATTGACTTCTCCTTTAATGGTAACAAACAATTCAAAATTATGACCATGCCAGTTCTCATTAGCGCATTTACCAAACACCTCATCATTCTTTTCTTTTGTCCATTGTGGATTGAAAAGTTTGTGAGCGGCATTAAAATGTTCTTTTCTAGTGAGATAAAATACGGGCATAATGGGCGGCAAAGTTAAGCAGGGAATTTAAATGTACAAGCACACATTTAAGCGGAAACAGCTTCTTTTCAGCTGAAATGCTGAAATTTGCATTATGAAAGTGCTTATTACAGCAGCAACCAGCATGGAGTTAAGCTCCTTGCAAGAGCATATAAACGATACCCCGACATTATCCATACACTTTGCAGTTACGGGAATTGGAGCTGTATCAACAGTCTATCAATTAATGGAACTCTTGAAAAAAGACAATTATGAGCTGATGATTCAAGTTGGTATTGCTGGTAGTTTTGACCAGCAACTAACTATTGGGACTGCTGTATCCGTTGAAAAAGAAATGATTGCAGAGATGGGGGTTGTTGAAAATCAAACCTATAAAGATATCTTTCAACTAAAATTAGCTGACCCCAATCAAGCACCTTATACGTCTGGCCTTTTGATCAACCCACATCAGGAACTGATGTCTAAAGCAGGATTACCAAAAACAATTGGGGTGACCAATAATTTAATTTCTACTGACGAAAACCAGATTATCAGGTACAAAACTATTTACAAGGCATCGATTGAAAGCATGGAAGGCGCAGCATTTCACTATGTTGGCATCATGCAAGCAATACCCTTCATCCAGATAAGAGGAATTTCGAATGAAGTTGGAGAACGGAACAAAGAAAATTGGAAAATCAAAGAAGCCATGCATACTGCAGCTGTGGCATGTCACGATCTATTACAACAACTGTAAGTTCAAATGAAATTAACCTTAGGATTATCTCCTTGTCCAAATGACACCTTCATCTTCGATGCCATGTTAAATGGCAAAATCGATACAGAGGGACTTGAATTCACACATCAATTTGAAGATGTTGAAACGTTGAATCGTTTAGCAAGAACTGGAACTTTGGATGTAACCAAAATCAGTTATGGGGTATTGGGACAAGTATTACCACATTACAAGGTACTCAATGCAGGTGGTGCATTAGGTAGAGGTGTTGGTCCGCTATTTATTTCAACACAAGCAAGTGCACCTAACAATTTGGAGACTTTAACAGTTGCTTTACCTGGAGCTCACACTACCGCACATCTTTTATTTTCAATGGCATTTCCTGAAATTCAAAAAAAGATTTTCATGCCATTCCATGAAATTGAAGATGCTGTATTAAATGGCACAGTTGATGCCGGAGTCATCATTCACGAAAACAGATTCACCTATCAGCAAAAAGGTTTATTCAAGTGGGCTGATTTAGGTGAAATATGGGAAAAAAATACTGGACATCCTATTCCACTTGGAGGCATTGTTGCGAGAAGGAGTTACAACAATGATTTGTTGAAAAAAATAAATCGCATCATCAATAGAAGTCTTGCATTTGCCTATCAACATCACACTGTACTTCCTGTTTTTGTAACTGAAAATGCACAAGAAATGGATGAATCGGTAATGCGAAACCACATTGATTTGTATGTCAATGAATTTTCACTTGATCTTTCAACTGCTGGAAGAGCTGCGGTGTGGAAACTGCTAGAATTGTCTGCTAGTTTGCAGCGGGTACCTGTTGGAGGCGACTTCGAAGTGTTTGTTGATTAAAACAAACCGTACAATTCAGCATCTACTTTTGCAATGATTTCTCCAAGATGTTCCTCGTTTTCTACAAACTTCGTATTATCAACGTTGATAATTAAAAGTGGCCCTTCTTTGTATCCTTCTATCCACTTGTTATAGTATTCATTCAAACGCTTGAGGTAATCCAATCTAATATTTTCTTCATATTCTCTTCCACGCTTTTGAATTTGTCCTACCAAAGTTGGAACAGATGCTTGTAAATAAATCATAAGATCTGGTGGTTTCACCATTTGCCTTAGATTCTGAAAGAAATCAAAATAGTTATCGAAATCGCGTTTACTCATCAAGCCCATTTCATGAAGATTTGGAGCAAAAATGTAAGCATCCTCGTAAATAGTCCTGTCTTGTATAATGGTTTCTGTACCTCTGCTAATTTCCAATAGCTGGTTCAACCTGCTGTTCAAAAAATAAATCTGAAGATTGAAACTCCACCTCGGCATGTCTTCGTAAAAATCAAACAAATATGGATTTTGATCCACGTCTTCAAACTGAGGAATCCACTTGTAGTGTTTACTCAACATTTCGGTGAGGGTAGTTTTACCTGCACCTATATTGCCTGCAATAGCAATGTGTTTTGGTTTTTTTGCTTTCGCCATAACTTACTTATTCCGGTACTTATTCGGATGGTCGGACAAAGTACATATTAATTTCAAAATAAAAAAAGGGACTAATAATTTAACCCCATGGCTGCTCTAACCATCTCCATGGTGGCCGCAGCGCTTTTTCTTGCCTTTTCGGCACCTAATTCCATTACGGCATTGAGGTATTTTTTATCATTTCTGATCGACTCTGCCTTCTCTCTAATGGGAGCAATGAATTTCACCATATCCTCGGCCAATTGCTTCTTCAAATCACCATATCGAATGGAACAATTCTGGTAAGTCGACTCAAAATGATCGATAACTGATTGATCACAAACCAATTGCATCAACTGGAAAATATTTTCGATATAGTCGGGTTTCTTCATTCCAGGCTCAGTTGGTCCACCATCCGTCTTTGCTTTCATCACCTTTTTTACAATCAACTCGTCGCTATCAGCTAGGTACAAGGTGGCCAATTGGTTCTCACTTTTACTCATCTTTCCTGCACCATCCAAGCTTGGTACCTTCACCAAATCTTCACCGAAATTATAGGCCATTGGCTCAGGAAAAACTTCACCGTATCTGTGGTTAAATCGTTTTACATAGTTTCTTGCCATTTCCAGGTGTTGCTCCTGGTCTTTACCAACAGGCACCCAAGTTGCCCTGTGCAAGATGATGTCTGCTGCTTGCAAAACCGGGTAAGTAAGCAAGCCCGCATTCACATTATCCGGCTGCATTCTGGCCTTGTCTTTAAAAGTAGTGGTCTTTTCCAACTCACCCAGATAGGCAAGCATGTTCAAGTACAAATAAAGTTCTGAAGTCTCTCTAACATGACTTTGACAGTAGAGTGCCGCTTTATTTGGATCAATGCCACACGCAATATTTTCTGCCAAAACCCTGTGCACATTTTCCTTCAATTCTTTTGTATCGGGATGGGTGGTAAGGGCGTGTAAATCAGCCACCATGAAATAGCAGGTATATGCTTCCTGCAATCTTATATAGTTTCGGATTGCACCAAAATAATTGCCCAAATGCAAAAAGCCAGTCGGCCTGATGCCACTCATAACGATTGCTTTCTCGTTGCTCATGGCACAAAGATAATAAATGTAGTCAAGGGTTTACCCGTGTTTCAACACCCCAATTTCCGTTCATCAATAAATCAGCTTGATTGGCTTGAATATGGTTATTTTTGTGGTTCAGATCATCCTCAATGGAGCTCAACAAAGACACAACTAAAAAAATTGCACAACTGGCTAAACTATCCTTTTCTGAAGAAGAATTGGAAACTATCCAGCACGATCTTTCGCAGATGATTGGCTTTGTTGAAAAATTAAATGAAATTGATACCTCAGGCGTTCAACCGTTAACACATATCGGTAACGTTGAGAACAGGTTAAGAGAGGATGAAGTGAAAGGATCTATTGCTGCTGAAGATGCCTTCAAAAATGCACCTTCTTCTATAGATCAATTTTTTACAGTACCAAAGGTGATAAAAAAACAATAGCATGTCCAGTTCCGTTATTCATTTAGAAGAAATCAGAAAGAGCTATTACATGGGCAAGCAGGAATTGCAAGTCCTCAAAGGAGTTTCGTTAGATATCCTTCGCAATGAGTATGTAGCTTTAATGGGACCATCTGGTTCTGGCAAAAGTACTTTGATGAATATCCTAGGCTGTCTGGATTCACCTACTTCTGGAAAATATATTTTAAATGGCCATGATGTTAGTACGATGGCCGATAACGATCTTGCTGATATACGCAACAAAGAAATCGGATTTGTATTTCAACAGTTCAACTTGTTGCCTCGCTTAACTGCTTTGGAAAATGTAGCCTTGCCATTGGTTTATGCAGGTATTTCTAAAAAAACTAGGTTAGAAATGGCGATGGAAGTTTTGAGGAAAGTCGATTTAATGGATAGAAGTCACCACAGACCCAATGAAATGTCTGGTGGTCAGTGCCAGCGTGTCGCTATCGCCAGAGCATTGGTAAACAACCCTTCTATCATTTTAGCGGATGAACCTACAGGAAACCTAGACACAAAGACCTCTTACGAAATCATGAACATCTTCTCCAAGATTCATGACGATGGAAACACGGTTGTGTTGGTAACACACGAGGAAGATATCTCTAATTACGCCAAAAGAGTTATCCGTTTGCGCGATGGTCTTATTGAAAGTGATAAGCGCAAGGATGCTGCCAGCGTTGTGTAAAAAAAAATAGCCTTCTACCGAACAATTGCGGCGTTGACACATTATCTTGGAAAGCAATTGTGATCATGGCGATGAAAATTTATACTAAGACTGGTGACAAAGGAACAACCTCTCTTATCGGTGGGACTAAAGTGCTAAAATCTCACGCGCGTATTGAAGCATACGGAACAGTAGATGAGCTCAACTCTTATATCGGCTTATGCAGAGACCTCATCGAAGACAAAAACATCAAATCTTTACTACAAGAAATACAAGATCGATTATTTACCATAGGCGCTGCATTGGCCTGCGATCATGACAAGGAAACAAAATTGAAAATACCTGATATTAAAGAATCAGA
>JBEBDP010000096.1:0-3130 GCA_041156925.1 Bacteroidota bacterium
GTTCCTTGAATTCCGAAACTGTAGAAAAGATTGTGTGAAGCGTTAACAGTAACTGGCATTCTATACTGTGCTTGAATCACAAAGAATGTTTGATCGAACAAATTCACCTGAAGACCTGCACCAGCTGGGATGTAAGCAGCATAGTAACCCTTCCAAGTAGATGCTCCAACACCTGCAGATAAAAATGGAGATACATAATATTGGTCAGATGTTAATTTCATGAAGATGTTAGCATCAGCTTCAAAGTATGGCTTAGAACCAACACTTGTAGCAAAAGGCTGATTGGTAAGTGTGTATTCTAAATAAGAGAATCCAAATCTTGCATTGAAATCAAAATTGTCACTTAATCCTTCTGTATAGTTAACAGCAAGTCCTGGTCTCATTCTGCTTAACTTGTTCCACTGCTGCTTGGTTAAAACCTGGCTCATTCCGCCATTTCTAATTTCAGATGCAGTCTTGAAATCATGCAAAGTGAATTGCAATCCAAATGTCTTCCCTTTGGTATACATATTCTTTGCATCCTGGGCATTTGTTGCACTAAAAGAAAACGCTACTAAAGCAATTAGAAATATCCTTTTCATAAACAGTTCTGTTTTGAGTGTAACAAAAATAAACCCTGAAGGTTGAATGTTAAAATATTTATTCGTTTTTGGCCAAGTTTTCTTTTTCAGGCCTGATCAACTCAACCTTGACTTTGATGATTCCCGTCTTGTTAAAGCCAAGTTTTGAGGCACCAGCTCGGGTTAAGTCCACCAAACGGGGGTTTCTGTGGTGTAAACGGTCGTTTACCTTCAAAATGACAGTTTTCCCGTTTTTAAGGTTGGTTACGCGAATTTTAGAACCGAAAGGATAAGTATTGTGAGCGCATGTAAGCTTCTCCTGGCTAAATATTTCCCCACTGGCGGTCTTTTTGCCAATAAATTTATCGGCATAAAAACTGGCATGTCCCACCGCCGTATCTACAACCGGCACATTTCTGTAATTTTTCTTTTGTGCAAAAACACCCATGACTGGTACCATCAAGGCCAGTACCAAGAAATTTCTCATCCAAAAGGTGTTTTTAAAAATTGACATAAGAGGTCAAAATTACCCTTAATACCTGAGAAATGGAAGGTTTTAGGCCAATTTTCACATATCATAAACCGCATATCATTGTATGATTGATTATTATATATTATATAATTTAATAATAATTATATGAAAACTATATCTAAACTATACCCCTGTTTATTATTATCTTAGTAATCCCATACTTTAAGACCATCGATTTTGCCAAACATGCCCTTTAAGAAACTGACAGTTTTATTCATTTTCCAAATCAGCCTGTTGCTTCAGGGAAATACCCAGCCGGCTTTGAGCATTATCAGTGATCCTTCAATCTTCAAAGCCTCCATCAATGCCAATCCAAAACTTGGTTTAGTCGAACTGAAAACAACAGTGCCAAATATTCAATACGATTTGAAATATGCCACTTCTGACAATTTTACTTCCGTTCGCCTCTACCCCTCCAATATCAATACAACTTACCTCCGAAAAGAACCAGCTGAGGCATTATCCCAAATAGCAAAAGAATTAGCTGGAAAAGGAATCGGCATTTGGGTATGGGATGCTTATCGACCCTACCATGTAACCGTAAAGTTTTGGGAATTGATCAAAGACGAACGCTATGTAGCCAACCCTTCAAAAGGTAGTGGTCATAACAGGGGCATTGCTATTGACATGACACTCTATGATTTGAAAACGGGAGCATTATTGGATATGCCGACAAGCTTTGATGATTTCTCTGAAAAAGCACATCATGGAGCTGACAACATTTCCTCAACACAAAAAGAAAACAGAGAGTTGTTGAGAAACATCATGGAAAAACATGGTTTTCTAAAATTTCAAACGGAATGGTGGCATTACTATTGGCCGAATGGAGAGCAGTACGATGTATTAGATTTCAGTTTTAAGCAAATCAAAAAAATAAACAGTGATACTTCAAAATAAACAACTCATTATTATGGGTGGCACATCAGGAATGGGATGGGCTGCAGCTAAAAAATTTGTGGATGAGGGCGCACGTGTAATCTGCGTTGGCAAACCAAATGAAAAAGCAATTGAGGATGGAAACATCACCACCTTATTTGCAGATGCAAGAGAAGCCTCAACCATGACAAAAGCCATTGCGCTCTGCATAGAAAAATATGGAAGCTTTGATGGATTATTACATGTTGCAGGAGGAAGTGGAAGATCTTTTGGTGACGGACCATTACATCAAATGTCACTCGATGGATGGAACCAAACAATGGAGTTGAATGCCACAACTGTCATGCTATCCAACAAAGCCGCTATTGATTATTTTGTACAACACAACAAAGCTGGTTCAATTGTCAATCTTTCTTCAGTATTAGCAACTCATCCTGCTCCAAGTTTCTTTTCTACTCATGCCTATGCCGCAGCCAAAGCAGCTATAATTGGATTATCTGCTACAACAGCTGCCTACTATGCAAAAAATAATATCAGAATAAATGTGATCTCTCCAGGTTTAGTTGAAACGCCAATGTCAACTCGAGCAGCACAAAATGAAAACATCATGTCTTATATCAAAACCAAACAACCATTGGATGGTGGTAGAATTGGACATGTAAATGATGTAACTTCCCTTGCCGCATTGTTATTGTCTGATCAAACTTCATTTATAACTGGACAAAATATTACAGTAGATGGAGGTTGGTCGGTTTCAGAAGGACAAATAGCACAATAAATAATTTCTCAAATGGATGAAATAAAAAAATATATTGATAAGAGCCGTGCAATATGTGATGTGATTGAAAGCCAATCAGCTGAAATTGAAACTGCAGCCAACTGGTTTGCCCAAACAATTTTAACAGGAAGAATGGTGCATGTGTTTGGATCTGGCCATAGCAGAATTATGGTTGAAGAAATGTGGCCACGTTATGGATCCTTCCCTGGCTTCAATCCAATTGTTGAGCTTTCACTTACTTTCCATAATCTGGTTGTAGGTGCAAATGGACAGCGCCAAGCCATGTTCTTGGAAAATGTTTCAGGCTTTGCAGCTAGAATTCTGCGCAACTTCACTTTAAGCGATCAAGATACAGCATTGATTATTTCATCTGGCGGAACCAAT
>JBEBDP010000097.1:0-4969 GCA_041156925.1 Bacteroidota bacterium
TTCATCTTTACCTGGGTTATTTGGTCCACGAAAATCTGGAGGAGTCAAGGCACTAACATCCGTTTTATTGTTTGCATACCAATCAAGTCCTGTTAAATAACCTGCATTGAATTTAAAGGCAATTTTTTCTGTCAGCTTTTTTGCATATCTCAATGAGTAGTCGGTAAACCCTCTTATTCCTGTTTCGATCTCGTTGATGTGATTGATTCCATTTTTGAGTTGAACGGATAGTCCCTCGTGATTGAATGGATTTTTAGAATGCATGTATAACACACCATTAAAAGCGACCGGTCCGTATAACGCTGAAGATGCACCTGGAATGAGTTCCGCATTTTCCAAATCGAGGTCGGTGATAGAAAATTCATTTCCAAATACCCATCCCAAGGCTGGCGATTGTTGATCTACACCATCTACCAATTGAAGAAAACGGGTATTCTGGCTACCGCTAAATCCTCTTGTATTGACTTGTTTATAGTTTAGTCCGTTTGTAATGAGGTCCATACCCTTCAACATTCTCAATCCTTCGTAAGCGTCAATTGATGGTGTTTCCAATACGTTTCTGTTGCTATAATGCTCTATGCTAACGGGTGATCGCAATATCGACTCTTTGGTTCTTGAAGCAGAAAAAACCAATGGTTTCAATTCTGAATAATGTGGCTCTAGATAAACAGTTATAGAAGCTGATTCACGCGACAACGAAATTTCTTTGTTGTCATACCCTACACAGGTAAATAATAATCGTAATGAGTCAGTACCAGTAGAAAAATATATATCGAATCTTCCATCAGTAGCAGAGATCCCACCAGATGTTTTTCCCTTGATACGAATACTTACTCCACTTAAAGGTGTTTTAGAAACATTGTTAAAAACCGTACCAGAAATTTTATTTGATTCTTGTGCTAAAACAGCAGCATTCACAAATAAAAGCGAAAATAGAATGGATAGGAAATGCTTCATAAATATCATTTAGGTAAAAGCCCTAATCAAGAGGCTTTAAGTTTTCGCAAATGTATATATTCATTTGTAAACCCTATTAATTAAAAGAATTAAATACACGCTTCCTCTTTTTAAAGGCTTAAG
Organism: Bacteroidota bacterium; assembly: GCA_041156925.1. Taxonomy (GTDB): domain Bacteria; phylum Bacteroidota; class Bacteroidia; order Chitinophagales; family Chitinophagaceae; genus Pollutibacter. Next base: position 1,081 of record JBEBDP010000097.1, read on the forward strand.
TCTAAAATCTTTCTAATTGTGCATTTAATCTATGTTTGATGTGATTTACATCATACTAAACGAGTGCATAATTTATCAATTTTATATTTCGCAATTCTTTACTTGGAGACATGCATACATGAAAGCTACGATACTCGATATCAGAAGAATTAATTCACTCACTGATGCAACATTTGGTGTAGCAATGACAATATTAATCTTGAGTGTAGAAATGCCAGAGGGATTGACAACTGCTTTGATGCATGAAATGTTCAATGATCATGTATTGCCGTCATTATTTATCTATGGCCTGAGTTTTATTATTCTAGGATCTTTTTGGAATGAATCGCATTCGCACAATCACTTGGTATTTAAATCTGATGTGCTGAGCAGTTGGCTGTACATTTTATTTCTAATGTTTATCTGCATCATCCCTTTTTCTTCTCATTTTGTATTGCATTATCCCAATCAGAAATTAAGTGTGTTATTTTATCTCTTCAATTTACTGATTGCCAAATCAATTAATATTCTACTAGTTTATTATACCTGGAGAAAAAACTACCTAAAGCCAGGTATATCCAAAGAACATTGCAGGAATGTGTTGTTGCGCAACTCCATTCCTGCCATATTTTATGTTTTGTTTATTCCACTTGCAACGTATTACACCAACTGGATTTTATTTCTTTTTCCTTTACCCCTCATTTTGCAAATCTTTATTGGTGTGCTTGATGCTAAGGTCAATAAAAACAGCAAGTCATAAGATTTATTTATTTTTTTGTTGCAGCTTAATCAATTGTACCGGGCCCAATAAACCAGATGGTTCAAGAGGAGAGTCTGCTTTGAAAAGTGGCATTGTGGTAAATCCAATTTTTATAGCTCCAGGTTGCATATCACCTACCAATCTGTTTACCCATGAATTGACCACGTTGATTTCAATTGTATTTTTTCCAATTTTTAGGAATTTAGAAATATCAGTCTGGAAAGGTTTTTTCCAAAGTGTACCAACATTTTTTCCATTGATAATTACTTCTGCCAAATTTTTTACATCTCCTAAATCAAGCATTATTTTTTCATTTTTATTTAATGCGTTGACTTCAAATGAATTCATATAAGTGGCCGTTCCAGAGAAATATTTTATGCTGTTGTCTGACGAAGTAGAGAAGGAATTTAAGTTATCAAAACTTACTGCCTTTTCTGGAGCTCCTCTTTCTTTTTGAAAATGCACATGCCATGGACCGTTTATTGATACTGTTGATGTAGACTTCCATGTTGGCAATTGTACATTTAGTTGTGTGGTGGTTCCTTCAAAAACTACAAAGAAAGCATCCCATGGAGTAAAAGACAGATTTATTTCAGTTCTTCCATTAACGATTGAGTAGCTAACTGCGCTAACCTCACCAGTCATTGGGTGAAATAATTTAGGTGTCTTCCCTTTGACACGAAAAGAAATAGTGGCAAGGTTGTTATTTTCTGATCTGTTATTCAGCCAATAGATTTCTTTGTCCGCAGTCGTTCTGTGTACATAAAGAATTTCTGCTTCTTGCTTTTTAATGATTAAGTCTTCTGCTACTCCTAAATTTTTTAATTGTGTTTTGTAGTCGGCTCCAAACTTAACTGAAGGTTGTGCTAGCAAAGTTTTGAGTGTTGTTGCGTATTGGCTTGCATCATCACTTAAGCTAGGAGATTGTAGCGGTTGTTGTCCGCTTATTGCTACTCCTGCTTTTGCAAATTCAACTAGTTTGTTAAGCACTCTTAGGGTCATCATGCGTGCAGAGGTGTCTAACACAAGCATCGAATAGCGCATACCTGTTGCTGTAGTAAGTTTCTTGTTGACTGGCTTTACAATTTCAACCAACACATTGGCGTTGGCAAAATCATACTCATATCCGAATGGAATAGCAGGAAGAGATTTGTCAAATTGAGAAGTGATGTTGGTGTTTTCTCCATAGTAGTAAAGAACGTCTGCTACAAATTTGCCTTGTTGTAATAAGTAGCAACTTCTTGCTAGATAGTTGGTCCATGCCTTTGCTTGATTGGCCCAGGTTTCCTGACGGGTAAACCATTGTCCGAATGGCCCCAATGAAAAACCTGGAAATAAACTGTCGAGTGGCTGATGCACGGAAGTATGTACCACAAAGCGATTCAAGCCTGATGCCATTTCAACATCAGCAGTTCGTTTTAATGTTCCTGGGTGCGGACTAAAAGAATTTCTGACAGTAGTCATGGATTCACCTGCAACAATATTTTGTCCGTATAAGTGTGCAACGGAAGCCGACTCTCTGATATCTGCACGTGAACGAATTTCCTCATCTGGTCCTTCTGCCAATGCACCGGGTTGCCACATAGCAGACATCGGAATATCTGATTTACGTTTCACATCCATTCCATCGGCTAAGTAAATACGCATGTTTTCATGCGATTCGGTGTAGCGTTTCATTCCACGTTTGTGGAGTTCATCACCAATTACTTCGTAATGATTTTCAGTTATCAATTCGCCAATAGTCTTACGAAAATCCCATAGAAACTTTTCACTATCTAACCTACTTTGTACAACGCGTCCGGTTAAAACAGGAATCCAAGTAAAAATAGAATAGCCTCTTCTCTTTTTGAATTCAACTGGAAAAGATTTCGACCAAGTCATATGACCTGCTTCATAACTATCCAACATCATATGCTTTAAGCCTTCTGTGCCCATTGATCCACCCGTTGCATCTTTGTACATATCGAGGTAGGTATTGATGTAACGTGTGACTGCTTCTTTATCCAGTTTATCAACTTCTAGTCCAGTTGCTTCAGGAGATGCAGGATGGTTTTCTCTTCCAGTGAGCGAGTATCCTAATCTGATGATGGTCCATTTTCCTACTGGTGCATCCCAGTTGAGATTTCCGTTTGCATCCATTTTAGAAGCCAGGTCGATGATATCATTTGTAGATATAGCATCAGTTGGTTTGTTAGACATTGAAGCCACTTCCCTCCAAGGATCGAAGCCTGCTTTATCTTCAAATTGATCAATGCGATCTGTATTGTATAAATTAAACTCAGCTATATCTGCATTCTGAGGTCCGCCTGCACCCAAGCCAAACATCGCCAACATTGGATCTACTTCTTGTTTAAACGGTTTTATAGCGAGACGCCAAAATTTAGCTGTAGTGGGTTCAAAGGCAACAGTATTGTGCGGAACCACGCTGCCACTTACTTGTGCAATAGTTTTAAAGTTGATGCCATCGTTGCTGACTTGCAAGAATCTATTTTTTGGCCCGCCATAGAAATCTTCTTGTGGGAGATGTTGGGCCCCTGAAACTGTAAATGCTTTAAAAGTTACAGGTTCATTGAAAGTATACTGAATCCATAAATCTTCTTCGTAACTCTTAAAGGGAATTTGTGCAGATTTAGCGATACTTCCATCAGTTAAATCAGAAAGATTAAAACTACCGCCACTAGATGTTACAGTTGGGTTCAGTTCTTGTATTGTTTTTTCATGAGCAGGTTGTTTAAATGCTATAACAGCTGCATCAGCATAAAATTCAGGTATCTTTTTTGTTGAGGTTCCAAATCCACCTGTATTTTGTTTTGCATTTTGGAATTTGCCTGTGCTGCTTGGTGGTTGATTAAGTTTACCACTATAGGTTGTACCACCAGTGATGGTGGTAATAGACCATACATATTTCTTCATGCCATCTTTAGGTTCCACCCATGGTCCGCCTGTAACACTCCAACCTGGTGAACCTGCTATTGCGAGTTCTAATTTTTTCTGCTTAGCCAATTCAGTAGTGAATTTGAAGGCTTCCTTCCATTCTGGTGACATGTATACCAGTTTCTTCTTTACTACTACTGGTGTTAACAGATTCGCATCAAAATTCATGAGTCCGCCTATACCCGATTTTTCCATCCATTCCATGTCTTTTTGAAT
>JBEBDP010000098.1:0-3026 GCA_041156925.1 Bacteroidota bacterium
TGTCGACTAAATAACTGTTGAACTTCTCCTTCATCAATCGCAACGTAGCAGTTGTTAAATCAGTCAGCTTGATATGCCCATCTTTTATTGAATTAATCACCGGGACAAGCTCAAACAATCCTGCTAATACTTTTGCAGTATTCAAATCATCATTCATGTCTTCATCCAACTGATTGAGCAACAAGAAACATTTCTGCTCCAGATCAGCATCTCCTGCAGTAATGGTGACTGTACTTTCAATATCTAATTTATTCAATTGACTGAATCCTTCCCACATCCTGCGCAATCCTTTTTCAGCTGCTTGCAAAGCTTCGTTGCTGAAATCAAGTGTACTTCTATAATGGGTTTGCAAAATGAAAAACCTGACGGTCATTGGAGAATAGCCCTGGGTAAGGATTTCATGCGTACCACTGAACAATTCACTCAGTTTGATCACATTGTTGTAACTCTTACCCATCTTTCTGCCATTGATGGTAATCATGTTGTTGTGCAACCAATACCTCGCTGGCATCTTGTGATTGCAGACTGCACTTTGTGCAATCTCACATTCATGATGCGGAAACTGCAAATCCATACCACCACCATGGATATCAAATTCATCACCCAAGTATTTGGTGCTCATCGCAGAACATTCAATATGCCAACCAGGATAACCAACACCCCAGGGACTCTGCCAACGCATGATGTGTTCAGGTGCAGCATTCTTCCACAATGCAAAATCCATTTTGCTTCTTTTTTCATCCTGTGCATCCAACTCACGAGTAGTCTCTAATTGATCCTCAATTATTCTTCCACTTAGAATACCATACTGCATTCCTTTTGCCCCAAAATCCTTGTGGTATTTCTCAACATCAAAATAAACTGAACCATTGGCCACATAGGCGTACCCATCAGCAATGATTTTTTCAATCATCACAATCTGCTCTACGATATGCCCGGTTGCTGTTGGTTCAATACTTGGCTCCACATTGTTGAACTCACGCATGGCCCAATGAAAGAGGTTGGTGTATTTCTGCACCAATTCCATCGGCTCTAATTTTTCAAGTGCAGCTTTAGAAGCTATCTTATCCTCACTCGCCCTTCCCTCTTCTTCAAAGTGTCCAGCATCTGTTATATTTCTAACATAACGCACTTGATAACCAAGGTGACGTAGGTAGCGGTAGACAATATCGAAAGTGATAAAGGGACGAGCATGACCCAAATGACTCTCACCACTTACTGTTGGTCCGCATACATACATACCCACTTTACCAGGTATCAACGATTTGAACTGCTCTTTTTGACGCGTTAGTGAATTATAAAAATGCAATGACGACATAGTATAGATTGAAGGCACAAAGATAAAGATTGCCCTCAACAAGAAGGCAAGAATCAAGTATTAAGGAAGGGTAAGGTCGCTAACAAGAAAATAGTGATCCGACAATTTTTTACCCGATCGGGTAAACTGACGGGTAGGATATTGCTCTGGATGAAAAATATAATCAATTCTCAAAGTAGGTAAATGCTGTAATATAGAGGAGGAAGAACTCATAAAGGTGGCCCCCAACCCATCTCCTTTTTCCAGAAATGCATCTTTCCTGCCCGCACGAATACTTGCATATGCATAGGAACCAGCAATATCATTGAGATCGCCTGCAACAATAACTGGATGTGGAGAGTTTTTTATGTCTTCTACGATATAGTCGGATTGTAACCCATGCACATAAAAGGTATTCTTCATTTTTGATAGCAGCTTTCTCGAAGCAATCAGGTCCTTATCCTCATTTGTTTTAATATCATCAATAGTCCTGTATTCTTTTGCCCCAAAACCAAAAGATTGCAGGTGAATGGAATAGACCCTCACAGTATCCTTTCCCAATAAAATATCTGCATAGACTGGAGGTTCAGTATTAGACCCAAAAGTCTCAGGAAAAGGAAGTGTATTACCATCAATAATGGGATACTTGGAGAAAATAGCTATCCCACTGTATTGTCGCGTTCCAAAAATATCTTTCCCTGCAAATTGAAAATACTTGTAGCCCAACTCTTTCTTCAAAAAGGTGAAGGGATCTAATTTTCCATCATCCGGCATGGATATGAATTCTTGAAGACAGATGATATCAGGATTGTATTTACGAATTTGATCAAAGACCTCTTCTCGGTGTTTTAATTTATCCGGCTTAAAACTGCTTTCATCAAAAGGGATAAAGTGACGCACATTCCAACTCATCACTCTCAAATCCTGCTCTTCTTTTTTAATTTGAAAATCACCACTCCAATTGAAAGGCAAATGCAATTGAATGGTGCGGTAACCTGCAAGTAAACCTATCAAAGACAACAAGGCCCACCATCTTTTCACAAACAACCAAAAAACAAGAAAGAACAATAAACAAAAGAGAAAATAAGGAAAGAACAATCCCAAAAAACCAGTGAACCAAAATTCTTGAGGATGCAAATAGGAAGCACAACTGGAAACCAAAAAAGCGACTACCAACAGCAAGTTGATAAGCATCAATAAAGATAGAACCAGTGTCTTTAGGAGCTTAGTCATCAAAGATCTTCTTTACTGGCTTTTTTTAAAATGGTCTTTTCTTCCTCAGTTAGATTTTCATAGCCCTTCTGATTGATTTTATCGAGAATCATATCAATACGCTCTTGTGTAATACCATTGCGCTTGACAAATGCTTTTGTTTTTCCCTGCTGATAAAAACTGCTCGTACGTATAGAAGCTGTCCCCTTTTTCTTTGGTGTAAAGGCATTGGTGAGCATACCAAACAGACTACTCATCCATCTTCCAGTATCATTGCCATTCAACAATAGCTTGATAAATACAAATCCACTGATGGCTGCAATAGCATGTGGAATCATCAACAAAGGCGTTGCTGCCAATGCTACTCCGTTCAATGCAATGTATATTATGGTGATGATCCAAAGTGGAATTCCACCGCCAATCATTGGAAAGAACCTGTAGGTAGGAGAAATGGTTGTGGCAGCTATTGCTAGAGCAAGAATACCAGCAGAGGGACCATTAAAAAACAATGAAGCAG
>JBEBDP010000099.1:0-8406 GCA_041156925.1 Bacteroidota bacterium
GATGGTGAATTACGCCCAATTAAAGGCGCCTTGCCCATTGCAGTGCAAGCAAGAAAAGAAGGCTTCAAAGGGATTATTCTACCTGAAGCCAATGCGAAAGAAGCAGCATTGGTAAATGGTATTCAAGTATACGGGATGCAATCCATCAAGGAAGTGATTGATTTCATCGATTCGGAAGGTGATAAAAAATTACCCGTGAGCATAAATATTCAAAAAGAATTTCATGAAGCTCAAATAGCATTTGACCATGATTTCGCAGAAGTAAAGGGACAAGAAAATATTAAACGTGCATTGGAAATCGCGGCAGCGGGCGGACATAATGTAATTCTCATCGGTCCGCCCGGTGCCGGGAAAACCATGCTTGCAAAGCGATTACCCTCAATACTTCCGCCACTCTCTTTAGATGAAGCCCTTGAAAGCACAAAAATCCATAGTGTTGCTGGTAAACTACCAGAACACTCAACCTTAATTACCAAAAGACCATTTAGAAATCCTCACCACACTATTAGTGATGTGGCTTTAGTTGGCGGAGGATCTACTCCTCAACCCGGTGAAATTTCATTGTCCCACAATGGTGTTCTTTTTTTAGATGAACTACCAGAGTTCAAAAGAACTGTACTTGAAGTAATGCGTCAACCCATGGAGGAAAGAAAAGTGACCATATCAAGAGCCAAAATTGCAATTGACTTTCCAGCTTCTTTCATGTTAGTAGCATCTATGAATCCTTGTCCCTGTGGCTTTTACAACCACCCTGAAAAACAATGCAGTTGCCAGCCTGGTGTTGTAGGTAAATACCTGAACAGGATATCAGGACCCCTATTGGATAGAATCGATTTGCATGTAGAGGTAACTCCTGTTGCATTTAATGAATTGGCTTCTCAAGAAACTGGTGAACGTTCAAGTTGTATTAGAGAAAGAGTGATACACGCAAGAAATATCCAAGCAGATCGATTCAAAAATAAATATGGAATTTATGCCAATGCTCAAATGAGCACCGCTGATGTAAAGAAAATTTGTACACTAAATGAAGCTAGTCGGCAACTCTTAAAACAGGCCATGCAAAGATTAAATCTATCGGCAAGAGCATATGATAGAATTATAAAAGTATCCAGGACAATTGCAGATTTAGATAGCAGTGAAACAATAAAAACAGAGCATATAGCAGAGGCCATTCAATACAGGAACCTCGACAGAGAAGGTTGGGGCGGTTAGGATTCAGTGTCTTGAACTGTCGGGGTTTCCTCTTTTTTTACCTTGGGCTCAGGGAAAAATCTATTCTGAAAAATAATTAATGCAAATACACCTCCAGAAATCGCCACATCAGCTATGTTAAAAACAGGTCTAAAGAATTCAAAACTTTCTCCCCCCCAAATTGGCAACCATGCAGGAAATCTTCCATTTTCAATGATGGGAAAATAGAGCATATCAACTACCCTACCATGTAAAAATCCTTCATATCCTACCTTAAATCCTTCTTGCCAAAAACCCTTAGCCAGATTTTGCGCATACACATCACTAAACTCAAAAATCATTCCATAAAATAGACTATCAATCAAATTACCAATAGCCCCAGCATAAATAAAAGTGACGCAAACAATATAACCTTTATGGTATTGCTTTCTGATGATGGACAAAAGATAGAAGGTTCCTACGATTACAGCAACCAATCTAAAAGACGTAAGGGCAATCTTACCCCAGGTACCACCCAACTTCCAGCCATATGCCATTCCTTCATTTTCAACAAAATGTAGACGAAACCAAGGCAAAGATTCAAATAGGACCGTTTCTTGTCCCATATAATAATGGGTCTTGATGTAAACCTTCAATACCTGATCGACCAACAAAATTAAAAATGCAAGTAAAAAAACCTGTGTCTTCTTCACAATCTAGATTTTTGCAAATATACTGATAACCCAAGTAGTTCAATAATCTATTGCTCAGCCTAAATAAACGCGTGGCACACGCTGCGTAATACCTGTCATTATTTCATATGGTATAGTACCCGCTTCTTTCGCCAATTGCACAATTGATTTACCCGGACCAAATACGAGTACTTCATCATTCAATGAAATTTCTGGATAATCAGTAATGTCCAACATCGTCATATCCATACATACACTACCAACTGTAGACACCATATGACCATTTATCATCACCGTACCTTTCCCATTCCCTAATGCACGAGGATATCCATCAGCATAACCAATTCTGATAGTAGCAATAATTGAATCACGATTTAAAATTGCTTTGCCACCATAACCAACAGTCTCACCTTGTCTAACTTTTCTTATTTGAGCTATTGTGGTTTTCAAAGCGACTGCCTCATTCAAAACAGCAACATCGTTACTTGGATCAACACCATACAAGCCTATACCCAATCTAACCATATCTAGCTGTGCAGCTGGATGTCTTCTAATTGCTGACGTATTTGCAGCATGACGAATAAAATCATATCCCAATTGACCTTGTAAGGAAGAACATAACCGATTGAACAAAGTAAGTTGCCTTTCTGTAAGCGCATCCTGACTGGGATTTTCAGATGCAACAAAATGAGTGAAAACAGATTTCACGTGCATCAACTGTCGAATGGAAGATTGATCAAAAAAATTGCGAAGATCAGTTTCTTCAAAACCCAATCGGTGCATGCCCGTATCTAATTTCACATGAACAGGATAATGACTAATACCTTCATTTGATAAATAGTAGGCAAATGCATTTGAAATTGCAGTTGAATACAACTCTGGTTCTAAGTTATGTGCAACAAGGGAAGAGAATGACTCCTCTTCTGTATTCATAATCATGATGGGTAACCTAATCCCTGCACGACGCAACTCTACTCCCTCATCTGCATATGCAACAGCGATATAGTCCACATGACTATACTGCAGTAAATTGGCAATTTCAAAACTTCCTGCACCATAAGAAAATGCTTTTACCATTACCATTAATTTGGTAGCAGGCTTCAAAGATGATTTATAGTGGTGTAAGTTTTGAGCAATAGCAGATAGATCCACCTCCAATCTTGTCCTGTGCTTTTTATTTTCCAGCAAGGCTCCAATTCTTTCAAATTGAAAATGTCTTGCCCCTTTTATCAAAATCAATTCATCCCTAAAAGCAGAAACATGTACGCTTCTGATCAACTCATCAGTATCCTTAAAGAAATAACAATCGATTTTGTTTTCAATAAAGCATTTTTCAAACTGCTGAATCACAGATCCAACTCCATAAAGCTTTTTAACATGCTTTGATTTCAGGTAAGAAGCTAAATGCGCATAAACCTTATCAGCATCTTTATTTATACCCGATACATCAGACAATATTACTGATCTACCCCAGGATGGATTTTGGAGGCCCATGAAATCTAAAGCACTCAACAACCCGCTTAAGTCGGCATTGTAGCTATCATTTATAATTCTTGAACCCAACTGCCCATCCACCATTTCCAAACGCATAGACAAAGGAGGAAGATCTTGCATAAATGGGATAACATCCTCTGCAACACCCAAAAAGCTTGCCATGGTAAAACAATGCATGGCATTTTCTATTGCAACATCATCAATGAATGGTATAACAAAAGAAAGCTCCTTTTGCCCAACACGAACAAACAATGAAGTACTTCTATGATGGTGTTCAACTTGATACAAGAATACATTTGCAGAGTCAGTAGTCCTCGACCAAATATAAATATTCTTTAAAGTCTTATTTTTCAATGCCTCCGCTACTTGAGCATCAATCAAATCATGGTCTTTGCAATACACCAAAACATCCAACCCTTCAAAGAGAGATAACTTTTCCTTCAATTTATCAGCAATTGACAAAAATCCATCGCTATGTGCTTCGCCTATATTGGTAATTAATCCGATGCTCGGCTGAAGAATTTTATGCAAGGCTGACATTTCACCTTGTCTTGAAATTCCAGCTTCAAAAATGGCCAAATCATTTTCACTGCTCATACCCCAAACACTGAGTGGAACGCCCAGTTGTGAATTGAAACTTCTGGGACTCCTAACAATATTAAACCTGTTGAGTAGCAGGTGATTGAGCCATTCTTTTACGATAGTCTTTCCATTGCTACCGGTTATTCCAATAACAGGATACTGAAATTGACTTCGATGATGCGATGCCAATTGCTGAAGTGCTTTGACTACATCAGGCACTTTAAAAAAAGTGGCATCTGGAAATCGATCTAGCTCTGGTAAATCTGCAACTACAAAATTCCTAACGCCAGAATGGTATAACTCTTGTATATAAGTATGACCATCGCCAGTTGAAGATTTTATAGCAAAGAATAAAGTGGCTGAAGGAAAAACCAATTTTCTACTATCAATTAGCAAGTAGCCAATTGGGCTGTTTGACAAAGCACCCTGGTGCTTAACACCTAAAATTTGGGCAATATGTTCAGGTGTATAAGCTGCCATTTTATTTTTCTTGCTGATGCGGCTTAGCTCTTGGAAACTTTATAGAATATCCAACAGAACCAGCCAAACAAGCTACAATTACTCCTAGTGAAATAAAAATATTGATATGAATACCAAAATATTCTATAAGCATCTTAACACCAATGAAAATAAGTACAATGGCAATACCCTGTTGCAAATAGTCAAATTTATCAACAGCTCCTTTTAGTAAAAAGAAAAGGGACCTTAAACCAAGTACTGCAAAAATATTTGAGGAGTAAATCACAAGAATATCATCTGAACTAAATGCAGCTTCTGCTTTTTCCCTAACCAATGAAACTACCGTTGGTATTGAATCTAATGCAAAAGCCACATCAACAGCTGCCAGCATCAGTACAACAACTGATAGTGTGGTAAAATAGACCTTCCCATGAAGATTGACCAAATAGCGACCATTTGGCTCAATTAAAGTCACTCTGAAAAACTTATTGATGACTTTATAAATCTTTGTCTCACCCGGATCAAATTCAGCCTCATCTTTTTTGAAGAATAACTGGTATCCTGTGTACAACAAAAAGAATCCAAAAACATATAAAATCCAATGGAACCTATTGATCAATTCAATACCCAATGCAATAAAAATAATCCTAAATACTATTGCCAATAAGATACCAATCAGTAAGGCTCGTCCTGCATCATTTTCGTTTACCTTGAAATAGGTAAAGATCAAAATGAATACAAAGATGTTATCTATACTGAGCGACCACTCCATTAAATAGGCTGTAAAGTATTTCGTGGCAACAATAGGTGTTTTTTCAAACCACAAAAAAATGCAGAAGGCCACTGACAAACCAACCCAAAACAAGGTTTGGTAAAGCGCCTTTTTCATGCTCACTGCTGTATTTTTCTTGCTCATCAATCCGAGATCAAGCACAAGGGCTACTATAAGAACTAATCCAAATGTGAGGTATGTAATTTGATCAACAGTCATGCTACACTAAATATTTGCTCAAAGATAATCAATAGTTCCCCGCCTACCCTCAATGGATTAAGCATATTTCTTATTCCTGTAAAAAGAATTAATGAAGTAAAAGCAGGCCAATAACAATATAGGGAGCAACATATTTATAGCTTGCCAAAAAAGCTTCTCATTTTCAATTTTATCCTTGTCCACTAATCGCAGTCGAAATATTTTTGATCGAGCTGCAATAACCTCTTCACCACCAGTCAAGTAAAATAAGACATTACTGATGAAATCTCTGTTAGCAAACGGCTGTCGCGTATAGCTGTTCATACCCATCGCCAAGGGACCTTCCTGTTCATTTACAGGATTCAACAGTAGGTCACCATCTGAAATCACTACCATACTGTTTGAGGCTACTGAAGATGATAAAAAAGATGAACCAGCGGCAGTCAGCTCATCCACTTCCTCTTTGGAAAGCCTATTGCTAAACGCAGAACCAAATTTTCCTTCAAGCAAAACAGCAATTGGCAATTGTTTCTTGTTGAATAACTGTAAATCTTGTTCTGTTTTCACACTTCGCCATTCAACCAAAGCTGGCGTTTCTAAACTTCTTGCATAATCTGAGGTACTTAGTAAAACTTCTTTCTTTATCCCTGGTGTTGAAATAGTGTCTAACGATTGAGGGAATGACGAACTGATAAAGTCTAAGTTTTTGGCAATGGGGCTCCCTGTGGTACTCCTTAACAAAGGTGCATAGGGCCATGGCAATAATTCTATTTGAGGTTGATTACCCACTGATCCAACAACAGATGGTACTTTATCACTCTCTAAATCTTGTACCAAATCTCTGTTGATACGAACACCATACTTGAATAGTTGCTCATCTAACTCCAAACCCTGATCATATGCAACAAAAGATCCGCTACTTCGCTGCAAACTGTCCATACTTGCATAGAGTTGATCAATTGCCCAAATCACTTTACCCCCTTTCATCACATACTGATCAATTTTTAATCTCTGTGCTCTTGAAAATGGCTGGGTTGGTTTAGCAATGACTATCGCTTTAAATTCAGTAGGTATAAAAGCAACAGAATCAATTGGAAGTATTTTGAAATAATAATCCTTCCTTAAAACATTTTCAACCAGATCATATACACTGTAATCAAGAGGTTGGCCATTACCTGTTAAGTATCCTACTACCGGGACTGAATCACGTTGCAATAACATGATTGCCCTTGCAATTTTGAATTCCATCAATGCTTCTGCATTGTTCAGGGATGCCAGTCCATTCAAATTGCTTTGCCCTTCTAGAAAATCAATGCCAATTTGCCCCTTTTTACCAGTTAAAATTGCTCCTGGAAAAACCAGCGTTTCTTCTGTTTTTTCTCCATCTTTCTGTTGCGCCTTAACATTGGTTGGATTGATCCCCATCATTTGAAGAGAATCGAACAAGATTGCTTTTGCAGTATCGTTTAGTCCGGCTCCTGGACGTTCAAACTCAACAATAAAATTACCCTTGCTCATCGACTTGAAAGCATTGGCCATGTCTTCTGCACGATCTGCTAATTTTTTAAATCCAGCAGGAAGATTACCATCTAGATATACCGTCAACTTTACCGGCTCTTCAATTGAATTAATGAGTGTTTCTGTTGTTGTAGAAAGCGTATATCTTTTTTCAGCTGTAAGATCTATACCCGTATGAAAAAAATCTGCAAGTATATTAAGCGACACCAAAGCCAATACCCATCCCAACCAATGAAATGATTTTATTTTATTCATGGCCTTTGATTTTTGATCCTAAATGAGGTGAGTTGTAGAAACAATACAATTACACTCAAAAAATATACAATATCTCGGGTATCAACATATCCCTTACTGATGTTTTGGTAATGTTGTTCAATACCTAACAGTGATAAATAATAGCCAGTGCTAAATGAGACAATATCAAGTGATGCAAGAGATGTAAAGACTGTAAATACCAAATAACAAATCAACGCACTGAGCATAAACGCAGTGATAGCATTTTTTTGAAGGCTACTGGTATAAATGCCTATGGCTGCATAAACAGCACACAACAAAAACAGGCCAATGTATGAGCCAATAATTCCTCCAGTATCAATTCCATCGGTTGAAAGTTGGACCAAAGAAAAAACATACACCAAGGTTAACAACAAAGCAATCAATACTACAAATAGACTTGCATAAAATTTACCCCATACAAGTTGATTGATTTTCAATGGTGCAGTTCTTAAGACTTCAAAAGTACCGCTCTTGTACTCATCACTAAAACTCTTCATGGTGATGCCAGGAATAAGAATCAACATGATATAAGGAGCGCTGGAAAAAAAAGAATCCATGCTTGCATATCCAAGATCCAAAATTCCTGATTCTGGAAGGACAAACAAAACTAGTCCGGTTAACAATAGAAAAACCGCTATGGTCATATAACCGAGCAATCCACTAAAATATTGTCGCACTTCCTTTCTTACAACAGCAAACATAATAGCTAGATTAAACGTGCCGTGAAAATAACTTAAAATTCACGATGGAAAAACCTTTTCAACCAAAAGCACTGTTAATAAGTTGCGTTCATGTGGAGAATGAAATTGACGCGCTTGCTTTTAATCTGTTTTTTCATAGCACCTCTACTTTTTCAGCAGACCACGAATGCGCAAAAAAGATGGGATGGCGAAGGGGGAGATAGTCTTTGGAGCAATTTGCTCAATTGGCACCCAAATGGAATACCAACAAATGGAGATACGGTGATCCTGGATAACCAATGGATCCACTCCAATTACCAAGTGTATTTGCCAGATAGCATGGTCACCGCTTATGCTCACTCGATAAGGATTCAGCCATCCATGTACAAGATTAGCCTCCTTATACCATTTAGCAATACTGCTGCACCTGCTTTGTCTTTAAACGCATTGGATACCGCCATATACATTGACAATGGTGGTTGTTTAATCAATAACTCTGGTGCAAGTGCCGGAAATCCAATTGCTATTTCAAGTAAGCTTAAAATTCTAAATGGTGGCAGATACC
>JBEBDP010000100.1:0-4480 GCA_041156925.1 Bacteroidota bacterium
TCCAAGGTGCAACAGAGCTACTCAAGATTTGCCACTGCGCTTAACCTTCAAATTGATGAAACGGAAACAAGGTTGTTTATAAAAAAGCAGGCTGCAGAATCGATTGAAAGTCTGTTTTTACTGAAGCGCAGGGCTAGTTTGTGTAAAAAATTATTGTTGCTCACGGGTGAAGTGGTCAGTGCTGTTCAGCATCGTCAGAAAAAGTCGAGTGAAGTGCAAGATATCAGAGATAGTCAGATCAAGTTGCAATTGTTTTATGATCAGCTCACAGAAGATGCCTTGAATTTGGTATCGATGTACATGTCGATTAGTGCCAACAAGACCAATGATGTGATGAAGGTCCTCACCATCTTTTCAGCCTACTTTTTACCCCTTACTTTTATCGTTGGTGTGTATGGAATGAATTTTGAATTCATGCCAGAATTAGAATGGACCTACGGTTATCCCTTGGTGTTGGGGTTAATGCTTGTTGTTTTTCTACTGATTTATTTCTGGTTTCGCAGGAAAAAGTGGCTTTAATAGTTTAGCCTACTTCACTGTTAGCTTGAACAAAGCTCCATTTTAAGCCATTGAACAGTTAAATAGGGCCTTGAAAGCCTTGAAAAATGACATTTTTTTCGGAAATTTGCTATCCCGATTGAAATCATTCAACTTATTATCAACTATATTAAAAAATGAGCAGTAAACCTTCAAGTCTATTTGATAAAGTATGGGATGCCCACGTTGTAAGGAGCATTGCTGATGGTCCGGATGTATTCCTCATCGATCGTCATTTCATACATGAAGTAACCAGTCCGGTTGCCTTTCTCGGACTCAAAAGCAGGAGTTTGGGGGTAATGTTTCCTGATCGCACATTTGCAACTGCAGACCACAATACGCCTACCATCAATCAACACCTTCCTGTTGCTGATCCACTATCGGCCAATCAGTTGAAAGCCTTAGAGGAAAACAGCCAACAATATGGCATCTCACATTGGGGCTTGAATAATCCCAAGAATGGTATCGTTCACGTAGTGGGACCAGAAAATGGTATCACGCTACCTGGTATGACTATCGTTTGTGGTGATTCTCATACTTCAACACATGGTGCTTTTGGTTGTATCGCTTTTGGTATAGGTACTTCTGAAGTTGAGATGGTTTTATCTTCTCAATGCATCATGCAGCCTAAGCCAAAGAAAATGCGCATCAATGTGAATGGTTCACTGAGCAAGGGTGTAACACCAAAAGATGTTGTGTTGTATATTATTTCTAAGCTCACTGCAGCGGGTGCAACTGGTTATTTTGTTGAATATGCTGGTTCTGTTTTTGAAAATATGTCGATGGAAGGCAGAATGACTGTCTGCAATATGAGTATTGAGATGGGTGCACGTGGTGGAATGATTGCTCCAGATGAAACAACATTTAATTACATCAAAGGAAGAGAGAAAGCGCCAACTGGTGCAGCATGGGATGAAGCATTGGCTTATTGGAAAACCTTGAAGACTGATGAAGGTGTTGTGTTTGATAAAGAATACAATTTTGATGCAGCTGATATTGAACCAATGATCACCTATGGTACTAATCCTGGAATGGGTATTGGTATTTCTGAATTGATTCCTTCTGCTGAAGATATCGATGCAGGTAAAGCAAGTTTTGCAAAATCATTGCAATACATGGGCTTTGCAGAAAAAGAAGGTATGTTGGGCAAGCAAATTGATTATGTATTTATTGGAAGTTGCACCAATGGAAGAATTGAAGATTTCAGGGCATTTGCATCTGTTGTGAAAGGAAGGAAGAAGGCTGATAATGTAACTGCATGGATAGTACCAGGTTCTCACTTGGTTGAAAAACAAATTAGAGAAGAAGGTATTTATGATATTTTGGTTGAGGCGGGTTTTGAATTGCGCCAGCCAGGGTGTTCTGCGTGTTTAGCGATGAATGATGATAAAATTCCAGCAGGTAAATATGCAGTAAGTACATCCAATAGAAATTTTGAAGGTCGTCAGGGTCCTGGAGCAAGAACACTATTAGCTAGTCCACTAGTTGCTGCAGCTGCTGCTGTCACCGGAAAAGTAACAGATCCTAGAACATTGATCGCATAAAGAATAGAAATGGCATACGATAAGTTTACAGTTTTAAAAAGTACGGCAGTCCCTTTACCAATAGAAAACGTGGATACCGATCAGATCATTCCTGCTCGTTTTTTAAAAGCAACGAAGAGAGAAGGATTTGGTGATAACCTGTTCCGCGACTGGCGTTATAATAACGATGATAGTCCAAAACAAGATTTTGTATTGAACAATCCAATCTACAGTGGTAAAATTCTTGTAGGTGGAAAAAACTTCGGAAGTGGAAGTTCTCGTGAACATGCTGCCTGGGCTATTTATGATTATGGATTTCGTTGTGTGATCTCTAGCTTCTTTGCAGATATATTCAAGAACAATTCGATGAATATTGGTATTCTTCCTGTTCAAGTGTCGGATGCTTTCCTGAATAAAATTTTTCAAGCCATAGAGGCTGATCCCAATGCATTAATAGAGGTTGATTTGCCTGAGCAAAAAGTGACTATTGTCTCAACTGGTGAGCAGGAATCTTTTGATATCAATGGCTACAAGAAGCACAACCTGATGAATGGGTTTGATGATATTGATTATTTACAAGCCATGAAATCAGAGATCATGGATTTCGCAGAAAAAAGTCGCTATTGATTTAATCGAAGCGCAAATCTATCATGCCTAAAACAACCCGTTACATTGAAATCATGGACACCACCTTAAGGGATGGTGAACAAACCAGTGGTGTATCTTTTTCTGCAGCAGAAAAATTAACCATTGCTCAGATTTTGTTAACGGAAGTGAAGGTAGATCGAATTGAAATTGCATCTGCGCGTGTATCGGAAGGTGAATTTGATGCAGTCAAGAAAATCACCAAATGGGCTAAGTCGAAAGGCTTGTTGAAAAAAGTAGAGGTGCTCACTTTCGTTGATGGAAATATTTCGATTGATTGGATGACCAAAGCTGGTGCCAAAGTGATGAACCTGCTTACAAAAGGTTCTCTCAATCACCTAACCCATCAATTGAAAAAAACACCTGAGCAACATTTTGCAGAAATCGCAAAAGTAATTGCACAGGCAAAGAAGAAAGGAATTGAAACCAATGTTTATTTAGAAGATTGGAGTAATGGCATGCGCAATTCTCCAGAATATGTTTTCCAATATTTAGATTTTATTGTTAAGCAGCCTGTCAAGAGAATTATGCTTCCAGACACGCTGGGTATTTTGGCTCCAGATGAGGTAACTAAGTTTTTGGGTATGATTGTGCCAAGGTACCCTAACGCACATTTTGATTTTCATGGGCACAATGATTATGATCTTGGTACAGCGAATGTATTAGAAGCAGTAAAGGCGGGTGTACATGGTATTCATCTGACAGTTAACGGAATGGGTGAGCGTGCTGGTAACGCACCATTAGCAAGTGCTGTTGCTGTGCTCCATGATTTTCTGCCAAATGTAAAAACAGGAATAGTAGAGAAATCACTTTATCAAGTCAGTCGTTTAGTAGAAACCTTTACTGGATTTCGCATTCCAGACAACAAACCTGTTGTGGGTGAAAATGTATTTACGCAGACTGCAGGTATTCATGCTGATGGCGACAAAAAAAATAATTTATACTACAACGATTTGATGCCTGAACGTTTTGCGCGTCAGCGAAAATATGCTTTAGGCAAGACAAGTGGTAAATCAAACATTGAAAACAATCTTGCGCAATTAGGTATTGAGTTATCTGATGCAGATTTAAAGAAAGTAACACAACGCATCATTGAGCTAGGAGATAAGAAAGAAGTGGTTACGCAACAGGATCTTCCTTATATCTTATCTGATGTATTAGACAGCAATACAATTGAAGAGAAAGTGAAGGTGTTGAATTATGTATTGACACATTCAAAAGACCTGAAACCTTCTGTTACATTGCACATCAATATTCATGGTGAATCTTTTGAAGAATATGCTCAAGGTGATGGTCAGTATGATGCCTTTATGAATGCACTAAGGACCATCTATAAAAAGAAAAAATTACCATTGGCGGTGCTTACAGATTATGCTGTTAGAATTCCGCCTGGGGGAAAAAGTGACGCCTTATGTGAAACCATTATTACGTGGGATTACAAAGGCCGTGAATTTAAAACGAGGGGCTTGGATAGTGATCAAACTGTTGCTGCTATTAAAGCAACGCAGAAGATGTTGAATTTGATTTAACCGTTAACTGTTAACCGTTAACGGTTGACAGTTAAGTGAAAATAATAATTATGACTAAAAACATTCTCATCGTCCCAGGTGACGGTATCGGACAAGAAGTGACGGCAGTAGGAAAAAAAGTATTAGACAGGATTGCTGAAAAATTCGGACATAGCTTTTCATACGACGAAGCATTGATTGGTCACGTTGCTATTGAAGCAACAGGTTCTCCTTTACCAGATGAGACGTTGGCTAAGATGAAAGCTT
>JBEBDP010000101.1:0-3842 GCA_041156925.1 Bacteroidota bacterium
ATGCTGCCATCTTTCCCGCCAATCTCTATCTCGCACCAAAAGAAATCATCAACCAAGTCATTTCCGAAATCATCGATGAAATGACTAAACAAGTAGAATATTTTAAGGCCTCTGGAAAATACATTGAAGCACAACGACTAAGTGAGCGTGTAAACTTTGATATTGAAATGATCAAAGAACTAGGCTATTGCAATGGAATAGAAAACTATTCAAGATTTTTTGATCGAAGAGCACCAGGTGCAAGACCCTTCTGTTTACTCGATTATTTTCCAAAAGATTTTCTATGTGTTATTGACGAAAGCCATCAAACAATACCACAAGTTAGTGGGATGTATGGTGGTGATAGAAGTAGAAAGCTTACACTGGTAGATTATGGATTCAGGCTTCCTGCAGCACTCGATAATCGTCCTCTTAATTTCAATGAATTTGAAGAGATGATGAACCAAGTCATCTATGTATCCGCAACGCCAGGTGAATACGAATTGCAGAAAACAGAAGGAGTTGTGGTTGAACAGGTAGTGCGTCCGACAGGTTTACTTGACCCACCTATTGAAGTAAGGCCCAGTATCAATCAGGTTGACGATTTACTAGAAGAGATTGACAAGACAGTCAAGAAAGGTGATAGGGTATTGGTTACCACACTGACCAAAAGAATGGCAGAAGAAATGGATAAATACCTGCAAAGAATTCAAATCAAATCAAAATACATCCACTCTGAAGTAGATACACTAGATCGAGTGGAAATACTAAGACAACTTCGTTTAGGAGAAATTGATGTGTTGGTAGGTGTTAACCTTTTGAGAGAGGGACTGGATCTTCCAGAGGTTTCTTTGGTTGCTATTTTAGATGCCGACAAAGAAGGGTATTTGAGAAATGAAAAATCACTGACCCAAACTGCTGGTCGCGCTGCACGTAACGTAGATGGCAGGGTAATTTTTTATGCCGATAAAATTACCGGAAGCATGCAAAAAACCATGGATGAAACCGAAAGGAGACGTGCAAAACAAATCGAGTACAACCTGAAACACAACATCACTCCTACAACCGTAACCAAAAGCAAGGAACAGGTCTTTGCTCAAACATCTGTTTTGGATATCAAAGGATTTGATGAAAACAATATGCTGGTAGCCATGACGGAAGATCATGAAAGCAGCAAAGTAGCAGAAGAACAATCCGATTACATCACCATCCCTCAACTGGAGAAGCACGTGCAGAAACTAAAAAAGAGCATGGAAAAGGCAGCAAAGGATTTGGATTTCATGGAAGCTGCTCGCTTAAGAGATTTGATGTTTGAAGCCAAAGGAAGATTAGATGGATTAAAGACCAACGCCTGAACCTTCGATCACTTAATTACTGGATATTGTTTAATTTCAACACATAAACGAAACTGCATGCAACGTAAGCTCGCCATGATTGTATTGGGAATTTTTTGTTTCTGCATAATTGCAACTGGTCAGAATGTAAAACCCAGATTAAACAACCTCCCTTTATCTTCCCTAAACGCATTCACTACAAAAGGTGACCAATGGAAAATAGTAGGTACTGTTCAATCAGCTTACCCAGACACACTATTGCAATTAACATCTGGCGAGGGTATTTTATTGAATGATTTCTTGTATGCAAAGCATTATAGAACAGGAGCACCTATTCAAACCACGATGGAGCATGGTGATCTCGTGCTTGAATTTGATTTCATGATTCCAAAGGGTGGAAGATCTCGTGTATTTCTCCAATCAAGATATGGTATTCAAATTGCTGATAGCTGGGGAGTACAATCACCCAAATCAAACGACATGGGTGGTATATATGAAAGGGGAGAAAAAGGAAATGGCTTTGATGGGAAAGCACCACTGAAAAATGCTGGCTTTGCTCCTGGTATTTGGAACCATATGGAAATCTCTTTCCAAGCACCAAGATTTGATGCTAAAGGTAAAAAAACAGTATCGGCAAAGTTTAACTATGTTAAACTCAACGGCATTACACTTCATGAAAATATCTTTTTAAGCGGGCCATCTAGAGGTGGGCAATTTGAAGATGAAAAAGCATACGGACCAATTTCATTTCAAGGAGATCATGGTGTAATTGCGATCAAGAATATCAAATATGCACCGCAAGAAGAATTGAAAGCATCATTATCAGATCTCAAATATGCTTATTATGAAAAATCTGCTAAGACACCAGAACAGGCTGCAAAAACCAAACCCACTAGCGCTGGTACAGCAAGTTCACTTGATTCTCGATTGGCATCAGCAAGAGATCTTTTCTTCTTGCAATTTGAAGGAAAGTTAAATGTACCTGTTAAAGACAATTATACTTTTTCGATGTTGTATAGTGGTGATGCCACGCTAGAAATAGATGGTAAAGCTGTTATACCATCCACCTGGAATCATCTCGGCGGTTATCCTGTTACTGCTTCTACTTCACTAGATGCCGGAAACCATCAATTTAAATTATGGATCAACAAAGATTTGAATTGGTCGTCACCAGGACTTTCTCTTTTCATTGAAAAGCCAAACTCAAGGGCAGTGGCTTTACACTCTCCAGCATCAATGCCAGAAAGAGTGCCTGCACCATTGATAGCAGTTCAATCCACCAATGCACCTGAAATTGTGCGTTCCTTCATGGAACACAACAATAAAAAACTTACACATGTGGTTTCAGTTGGAGATCCTCATCAGGTACACTATTCCTATGATTTGTTACAAGGTGGATTGCTACAAGTATGGAAAGGAGATTTTTTAAACGCCACAGAAATGTGGTATGAACGTGGTGAACCACAAACTGCAACTGCATTGGGTGCAGCCATAACACTGGCCGGTAATTGTCCAGTTTATGAACCAACAACAACAAAAGATTCAATTACAGCTTATAGCTACAAAGGGTATACGTTAGATCAGTCAGGACTACCTACTTTCAAATATGAGTACAAGCAACAGAAAATTACTGATCAACTTCGTGTACTCGACAATAGAAATGGGCTAAGAAGAACAATAACAATTGATGGAGCAACTGAAAATAATTTTATCAGAATAGCACAAGATCCATCTATTAAGTCAATGGGAAATGGTTTATATGTAGTTGGTGATCACCGTTATTTTATCTCAATTGATCCATCAACAAGAACAAACATTGAAAATTATCTTGGCCAGCAAGTATTAGTTGTACCGGCATCAAGTAAGATCAACTATTCAATTATTTGGTAACTATATCAAGATGATGAAAAGATTAGAGGAATTCTTAGAAAAGATTAAAGCCAGATCAAACAACTATATTGGCTACCCTGCAGGCAGAGATTATGACTATACTGAACTCTACCCATTGTTAGATTATAGTTTAAACAATGTAGGTGATCCGTTTAATCAGTCGAACGACATGTCCTCGAAAGAATTTGAAAGAGAAGTAATAGAATTTTATGCTGATTATTTCAATGCACCAAAAAATAATTATTGGGGTTACGTAACCAGTGGTGGATCTGAAGGCAACCTTTATGCCTTATACCTTGCAAGAGAACTCTATCCTAACGGAATCGTTTACTATTCTGAAGCAACACATTATAGTATTCAAAAAAATATTCATCTCTTGAATATGGACAGTATCGTCGTTAGATCACAACCGAATGGCGAAATGGACTATAATGATCTTGGTGAAACTATTCAAATGAACAGACATCGTTCAGTCATTGTTCTTGCCAATATTGGAACTACCATGACTGAAGCAAAAGATCATGTTCCTACTATTGTAAAAACTTTGAAAAAATATGCAATAAAAAGTTCTTACATCCATTCAGATGCAGCCCTCTGTGGTTCTTACCTTCCAGCACTTGGATACCATGATTTTGACTT
>JBEBDP010000102.1:0-3301 GCA_041156925.1 Bacteroidota bacterium
CCAAAGTCTCTATCTCTGATGCAGTTAAACTTCTGTAAGCAATACCACTATTGTTGTGCCTGTTACGTAAATGATACTCATCCTTACCCGCAGGCAAATAGTTTTCAGGGATAAATTCATATCCAATAGATGAAATCGGCTTCTTACTGATCTTGTTCATAGGTAAGTGTATAGATTATTCAACGGTTACGCTTTTTGCTAAATTTCTCGGACGATCAACATCTAATCCCCTACCTACTCCTATATAATAAGAGAGCAATTGTAGAGGAACAACATTTAATATAGGAGCAATCACTTCATCTGCTTCTGGCACGTAAATCAAATCACCTGTGAGACTATCTACGCTTTTATCACCTTGTGTTACCACTGCTATAAGTTTACCTTTCCGGGCATTGATCTCTTGCATGTTGCTGATCACCTTCTCATGATAAGCATCTTTGGTGGCAACAAACAACACTGGTAAGTTTTCATCTACAAGAGCAATGGGACCATGCTTCATTTCTGCAGCAGGATACCCTTCAGCATGTATATAGGAAATCTCTTTCAACTTTAATGCTCCTTCTAAGGCAACTGGGAAATTATAGCCTCTTCCCAAGAAGAGAAAACTTGAAGCAGCAGCATGTTTCAAAGCAACAGCCTTAACTGCATCAGCTGATTCTAGAATCGTTGCCACTTTATCTGGGACTGCATTCAACTCTTCCATCAATTGTACAAATCGTTGATGTGTAATGGTATTTTTTTCCTTTGCAATTTTCAAAGCCATCATCGCCAATACCACCAACTGTGCAGTGAATGCTTTTGTACTGGCAACACCAATTTCTGGACCAGCATGTGTATACGCTCCCGCATGTGAGATACGCGCAATTGAAGAACCCACAACATTTAAAATACCAAAGATGATAGCCCCTTGTTCTTTTGCTCGTTCTATGGCAACCAACGTATCTGCAGTTTCACCACTCTGAGAAATGGCAAAAATCACATCGCCTTTGTTGATGATGGGATTTCGATACCTGAACTCTGAAGCATATTCTACCTCCACTGGAATGCGACACAATTCTTCAATAATATATTCAGCCACCAAACCTGCATGCCAACTGGTTCCACACGCAATGATGATGATACGGTTGGCATTTTTCAATTCCTCCATGTATTGCTGCACACCACTCATGATGATTTCATGATTAGCCATATCTAATCTTCCTCTCAAACAATCAAAAATTGTTTTGGGTTGCTCATGAATTTCCTTCAACATAAAATGATCATACCCACCTTTCTCAATTGCTGCTAACTCTAAATCAAGTTGCTGCACATAAGGCGTGATGATTTCATTACCCAAGTTTTTCAAGATTAGTTCATCACCCTTGATGATTGCCAGTTCGAAATCGTTTACATAAACCACCTGCTTGGTGTATTCGATTATAGGCGATGCATCTGATGCCAAAAAATGTTCGTTCTCACCCACACCAATTACCAAAGGACTCCCCTTTCTTGCAGCGATCAAGGTTGTAGGATCTTCATTATCCAATAACACAATGACATATGCACCCACCACACGTTTCAAAGCCACCCTTACAGCCTCTTCCAATGAACAGTTGTTACACGCCAAGATATCATCAATAAAATTGAGCAACACCTCAGTGTCCGTATCACTCTTGAATTGATATCCTTTGTTCACCAACTCCTGTTTAAGTGAAGCATAGTTTTCAATGATGCCATTGTGAATCATGGCTAAGCGACCAGAAGAAGATAAATGTGGATGCGCATTCCTATCACTTGGCTCACCATGTGTTGCCCATCTGGTATGACCAATTCCAATAGTTGCAGTAAGATTGGTTCCTGCTAAAGACTCTTCAAGCTTGGCGACTTTACCCTGCTTTTTATAAACATTGATACCGTTTTCATTTAAAGCAATACCTGCACTATCATAACCGCGGTACTCTAAACGCTTTAAACCCTTTAAAATGACTGGATAGGCTTCACGATGCCCCACATAGGCTACAATTCCACACATAGGTTAGAAATTATTTTGCAGCAAAATTACTTTTACATCTCTAGCCTAGGAAGTAAAAAAGAGAAATTATTTGAGAAAAAGCATGAAATTAGGATTTTTCATGATATACTTTTTATTTTATTTTATTAACTATATTTAATTAATTAATAATTTTAGCTATTAAACCTCTACTTCCACATAAATAAACATTTCTATAATTTTTATTGGATTGGATGGCATGAGCCGATTGTCCGCTTATTTGTATCCAATTTCCTGTACCTGATTCCCATTTTGCCACACCAGTTGTACCACAAACAAGCAAATCTCCATTCGCCATAAACGATACACCACTTTTATATCCAGATGGGATAGAAATTGGCTTACCCACTTTCACTTGCTTACCGATTTCAAAAAATACCATGGCACTGTCGCCTCTTTTTGCATCCGAGAAATCACCTCCAACTACAACGCCTTTTTTGTGTTGCTCGGAGTAAATGAGTCCGTTTGCTCCTGTATAGCTTTTCCCTGATTGCAGCGGGAGCGCAATGCATTGATCTTGGAAAAACAACCTTGATTGAATTCCACCGGAGACATAAATAGGCAAATAACCCGATTTAGTTTTTAGTACCTGAATATTTGTTCCACTAGCAGCAAAGAATGCTTCTCCACTGATGGTAAGCTGACAATCAAGCATCAATGCTTTAACCTGCCAGCTTTCCCCTTGATCAGCTGATTGCGCAACAAATGGCAAGCCATCAATTGGATCTCCGATTACCATACCTTGTTTACCTTCAAAATGCATTGCATCTAGAAACATGCCTGGTCGTTGATCTTCAAACACTTTATACCATGAGCGACCACCGTCTTTGGTTTTCAATATTATAGCTGGTGTATCAATTGCAATAATTACTGCAGTTGTACTATCAAATGCATGAATATCACGGAAGTCGCGCTGCTCATACCCTTGCACGGTAAACCATTGAAATGACTTACCTCCATCAATCGTCTTTGCCACTTTACCATTACTCCCACTACACCAAACAATATTTTCATCTACAACAGACAAACCCCTCAGCGAGGTACTTACACCACTCGTAATTATCTTCAACTCCTGTGCAAGATTCAAGCCAGGAAAAGCAACTAATACCAAGAAGATGAAAAAGATTTTTCTGCTCACCTGCATAACATTCATCATTTAAAAACTTAGATTTATAACAATATAATCAGCAATTCAACACCAACAATAATTATGAAAGCTTCTCTAACGATTTTGCTTGCATTTGTATTTTTTCAAATCAACGCACAGGACAA
>JBEBDP010000103.1:0-7227 GCA_041156925.1 Bacteroidota bacterium
AGAAACCATTATCATCTCTATAGGCACCATCTCCCGTGAAGTATAAATTGTTGTAAGTCGCGAAATAATTTGTTCTGCATCTTTCGTGATCACCGTACGTCGTTCTGATGGTAGAAGGCCACGCAGATCGAATACAGAGGTTACCTGTCACGTTATTTTCTTTGATTTCATTTCCTTTTTCATCCACCAATAATGGTTCAACTCCAGGCATGGGTAGTGTAGCAAAACTTGGTTTTGCAGGCGTAACTCCAGCAAGGTTACTGATCATTACGCCACCAGTTTCAGTTTGCCACCAGGTGTCAACGATGGGACATTTTTTCTTTCCGATATGTTCATCATACCAATGCCAAGCTTCTTCATTGATAGGTTCTCCAACTGTACCTAACATTCTCAAAGAACTCAGGTCTTTATTTTGAATTGGCCCTAAGCCAAAGGCCATCAAACTTCTGATGGCTGTAGGTGCCGTATAGAGTATGTTCACTTTATACTTATCGATGATGTCCCAAAAACGACCAGCATCGGGGAAGGTAGGAATGCCTTCAAACATCAATGATGTTGCGCCCGCGCTAAGTGGTCCGTATACAATATAAGAGTGCCCTGTAATCCATCCAATATCTGCTGTACAGAAATGAACTTCACCAGGTTGATATTGAAAAACATTGACGAAAGTATAATTGGTGTAGAGCATGTAACCAGCACAGCTGTGTACAACGCCCTTTGGTTTACCTGTAGATCCTGAGGTATAGAGAATAAATAATGGATCTTCAGCATCCATGCTCACTGCAGGAAAATATTTGTCTTCAATTTTTTCTATTTCTACTTGCCACCAAACATCTCTCCCTTTTAGCATACTGACGGGCGTCTTGGTGTGCATATAGACAATAACACGTTTTACAAAAGGGCAACTGACGAGTGCATCATCAATAACATTTTTAAGTGGAATATCTTTTGCTCCGCGAAAAGCTCCATCGCAAGTGATGATGAATTCAGCTTGTGCATCTTGCAAACGATCTGCAATACTTTGCGCGCTGAAGCCTCCAAAGATCACAGAATGAATGGCACCAATTCTTGCGCAAGCAAGCACAGCGACTGCTAGTTCAGGAATCATGCCCATGTAGATGCAAACCCTATCGCCTTTTTTAATGCCATTGTTTTGTAGCACATGTGCAAATTGATTCACCATCTCATACAATTCATTGTAGGTGATGAGTCGGTGTGCGTCATTAGGGTTATTGGGTTCCCAGATGATGGCAGGTTGATTGCCTTTATCTTTTAAGTGTCTATCAAGGCAGTTTTCAGTGATATTCAATTGTCCACCTTGAAACCATTTCACAGAAGGTTCTTTAAAATTCCATTCAAGGGCTTTGTCCCATTTCTTTTTCCAAACAAACTGTTCTGCTATTTCGCTCCAAAAAGTTGCAGGGTCATCAATACTTTTTTTCCACGCTTGGTGGTATTGTTCTAAGGAGTTAATCTGGTAAGGGTAATTCATATCACAAGCAATTTCTTCGAGTGGTAAGATAAAAAATATCGCGTTGTTGGAGAAGTATTTTATAAATTGATGTTCAAATCATTATTACTCTTCACTATTGGAAGGAGTAAATGAGTTAAACGATGCTTTCATGAAACTAACAGCAACTTCAAATCCAATCAGGAAAGTCATTTTCGCTTCGTCAGTCGGTACCCTGATTGAATGGTATGACTTTTATATTTTCGGCAGTCTAGCACCAATTATTGCTGCTCAATTTTTTCCCAAAGGCAATCCTACTGCGGCATTGCTATCCACCCTTGCCACATTTGCAGCTGGTTTCATTGTGAGGCCATTTGGTGCATTGGTATTTGGAAGACTAGGGGATAAGGTGGGAAGGAAATATACTTTCTTACTGACCTTAGTGCTCATGGGAGGTTCCACCTTTGCGATAGGGTTGGTTCCGGGTTATGAAACCATTGGTTTTGCAGCACCATTACTAGTATTGTTGTTGCGCTTGATTCAGGGTTTGGCATTGGGTGGGGAATATGGTGGCGCTGCAACTTATGTTGCCGAGCATTCACCCACTGATAGAAGAGGGTTTTATACGAGTTGGATACAGACGACTGCTACTTTGGGTCTGTTGTTATCACTTGGTGTGATTTTGATTACCCGAAAAAGTTTGGCAGCGGATGAGACGGAATCAATTCGTGCTTTTGAATCATGGGGTTGGAGAATTCCATTTTGGGTTTCCATCATCTTGGTAGGGATGAGTATTTATATAAGGTTGAAGATGCAGGAGTCGCCTTTGTTTTCTAAGCTCAAAGCTGAGGGCAAAACTTCTGTGAATCCCATCAAAGAGAGTTTGATGAAGCGCTCTAATTTGAAGATGGTCTTGTTGGCTTTGTTTGGTGCAACAATGGGACAAGGAGTGGTATGGTATACGGGTCAGTTTTATGCACAGACATTTTTAGAAAATGTCTGTAAAATAGATTTCGAGCAAACACGTACCATTCTTATTTGGGCTATTGTTTTTGCAACGCCTTTGTTCATTCTATTTGGTAACTGGAGTGATAAAGTAGGTAGAAAGTGGATCATCATGACGGGATTGTTATTGGCTGTAATTGCCTACAGGCCTATCTATCAGCAAATGTTGGAGCTGACAAAAATTGATGGAGTGGTGATGGATGATAGCAAGACGAAGATTGAAAGAGTGATTACACCTACTGATGGTAAAGATTACAGTTTACAATCAACCACCACGTATCATTATTTCCAAAATGGAATAACTGAAAAGTTGGTTGGGACAGATACTTTATACAACAGCGGAATTGAAAAAGCGCAGCTCCAGGTGAAGTCGGCACGGATTGTCCCGGATAATATTTACTGGTCGCTTGTGGCTTTGATCTTCATCCAAATTGTTTTTGTAACAATGGTTTATGGTCCCATTGCTGCTTTTCTTGTAGAAATTTTCCCAACTAAAATTCGATATACATCTATGAGTTTGCCTTATCATTTGGGTAACGGTGTATTTGGGGGAATGACACCTTTTATTGCTGTATTACTCAGTACCATCTATGCAAACAATGTATTGGTTGGATTATGGTATCCAATTGCAGTGGCAGCAATCTGTTTGGTGATTGGTACTATTTACTTATCGAATCGAATTGATCCAGATGTAACTGATTAAAATATTGGTATGAATACGATAAAGAAATATTTAGGCTTGTTATGGATTGTAGTTGCTGTTTCTACTTATAGCGTTTTGTTAAAAACGAGTATAGTGCAGATCAATGCTAAGCCGACTGCTGATACGATAATTCAATGGAGTATCTTTGCTATCATCTTTTTGCCCATTGCCATTGGGTTGGTCATTTTCGGATGGCTCGCATGGAAAGGAGCTTATGAACAACTTCCTGTTTCTAGCGAAGAGGTGAAAGATTAAGCCAATAGTATGTCGATAAAAGTTGATCAAGTAGTAAAAATTTATGGAGCACAAAAGGCTGTTGATCATATCAGCTTTGAAGTGAAGCAAGGCGAGATAGTCGGTTTTCTTGGTCCTAATGGTGCAGGTAAATCCACTACAATGAAGATGATCACAGGCTATCTTTTACCTGATGGAGGAAAGATAGAGGTATGTGGTATTCGTGTAGAAGGTGAGGGTATAGCAACAAAGCAAAAAATAGGGTACTTGCCCGAGTTGAATCCATTGTACCAAGATATGTATGTGCGGGAGTATCTTGAGTTTATTGCAGGCTTGCACAATGTAGCTTCCCCAAAACAACGCATTGAAGAAGTTATTGAACTAACTGGATTAACACCAGAGGCCAATAAGTTAATTGAGCAACTATCTAAGGGATATAAACAAAGAGTAGGATTGGCCGCTGCATTGATACACGATCCGGAGGTCTTGATTTTAGATGAGCCCACAACAGGATTGGATCCCAATCAGATCATTGAAATCAGGGAGGTGATCCGCAACCTGGGCAAGAAGAAAACTATTCTGTTTTCCACCCATATTTTACAAGAGGTTGAGGCACTGTGTGATAGGGTTATCATCATCAACAAGGGCAAGATAGTAGCGAATGCCACCTTGCAGGAATTATTGGATTCTCCTTTGCCAGAAACCGCGAATATCGTTTCTTTGCAACCGCAAGCCAGAAGTCTGGAGCATGTATTCAGGGCTTTGACTGGTTCTGCCAATTGATTGCCCGCCATAAATTAAACAACCACACAAAACAATAATTATGAGTCTCATTGCCAACATTCATGCAAGACAAATCCTCGATAGCAGGGGAAATCCTACAGTAGAAGTAGATGTAATTACTCAAAATGGTTTTTTGGGTAGAGCAGCAGTTCCATCTGGTGCATCAACCGGTAAACACGAAGCCGTTGAATTACGCGATGGAGATAAAAAAGTATATGTAGGTAAAGGAGTGTTGAAGGCAGTAGACAATATCAATAGTATCATTGCCAATAAGTTGATTGGTGTTCCATCAACTGAACAAGCATTGATTGATAGGATGTTGATTGAAATTGATGGTACTCCAAATAAAGCTAAGCTTGGTGCTAATGCTACATTGGCGGTTTCAATGGCTGTTGCAAAAGCTGCTGCACAAGAGAGCAATCTTAATTTGTACAGGTATTTAGGTGGTGTAAATGCAGTGACTTTACCAGTGCCTTTGATGAATATTTTGAACGGTGGTGTGCATGCTGACAACAAAATTGATTTTCAGGAATTCATGATTGTCCCAACAGGTGCATCAACCTTCAGTGAAGGTTTACGTTGGGGTGTAGAAATTGTCCATGCATTGAAAACAGTGGTGAAGAAAAAAGGCTACAGTACTAACGTAGGTGATGAAGGTGGATTTGCTCCAGACATTCAGAGCAATGAAGAGGCTATTGAGACTGTACTTGAAGCGATTGAAGCTGCGGGATACAAAGCAGGTAGTCAGGTTAACATTGCTATGGATGCTGCTGCTACTGAAATGTACAATGAAGAAGATAAAACCTATAAGTTTTACAAGAGTTCAGGTAAGGTGATCACTTCTGATGAGATGGTTGCTTATTGGACTTCTTGGGTAGACAAATATCCAATCATTTCTATTGAAGATGGTATGGCTGAAGATGATTGGGATGGATGGAAAAAATTGACTGAATCAGTTGGTAACAGATGTCAGTTAGTAGGTGATGATCTTTTTGTAACCAATGTATTGCGTTTACAAGAAGGTATTGATAAAGGAATTGCCAACAGTATTTTGGTGAAGGTGAACCAGATTGGTACCGTTACTGAAACCATCAATGCGGTGAGACTTGCACAAACCAATGGATATACTTCAATCATGAGTCACCGTAGTGGTGAAACAGAAGATACAACCATTGCGGATCTTGCAGTGGCCTTGAATTGCGGACAAATCAAAACAGGTTCTGCATCAAGAACTGATCGTTTAGCGAAATACAACCAATTGATTCGTATTGAGGAGGAGTTGGGTGTAAATGCAGTTTATCCCAATTTAGGATGAGAATAGTAATTGCTCCTGATAAGTTTAAAGGAAGTATAGATTCAATCTCCTTGTGTGCGTTGTTGCACAAGGAGATTGTTGCATTATATCCAGATGCATCAGTTGATTCATTTCCATTATCTGATGGAGGCGATGGCTTTGCACAGATCGTTCAGCATTATTTTAAAACGAAGACAGTTTCTACGCAAACAGTCGATCCACTTGGAAGACCAATCGTTGCAAAATATCAGTATGCAGAAGATACACAAACTGCTTATATAGAAATGGCAGCAGCCAGTGGATTGGCTTTGTTGAAAGAGAGCGAGTATAATGTGATGCGAACATCAACTTATGGAACTGGATTGATGATTCGTGATGCTATTGTTCGTGGTGCGCAGCATATTGTTATTGGTATTGGAGGCAGTGCAACCAATGATGGTGGTATAGGAATGGCAGACGCATTGGGCTATATGTTTTTGGATAAAAATGAAGACCCACTTGAGCCTTGTGGCGAGAATCTAAGTCTGATCAATGAACTGGTTTTACCTGAAAATGATTTGTTGGAAGACATCCAGTTTACAGTCGCTTATGATGTAGTAAGTCCCTTAATTGGTCCCGATGGTGCCGCCAAAGTTTTCGCCAAACAAAAAGGCGCGAGCGATGAAGAAGTCGATTTACTTGAAGAAGGCTTAAAACACCTTGATGATGTATTCATCAAGTTTATGGGAAGATCAATAGCTGAGGAGCCTGGGGCTGGTGCTGCAGGCGGACTCGGTGGGGGTTGTGATATTTTTCTTGGAGCAAGGTTGGTATCAGGAATAGATTATTTGATTGAAGAAATAGCACTTGAACAGACTATTCAACAAGCGGACATTGTTCTTACTGGTGAGGGACGTTTAGATGATTCCTCTTTTCAAGGTAAGGTAGTCGGACGACTCATTGATCTGGCAAGAAAACACGCAGTAAAAGTCTATGTGATAGCAGGCGAATCAGCAATTGCAGTCAAAGATGCCAATGCCATGGGCGTAGATCGACTAATAACTTTGGCTGATCTTGCAGGATCAAAGCAAGCTGCCATACAACAACCAGCTGAATTCTTACCTAAAGCAATAGCCAAAATAATAGGCTAATTTTTTTTGTCTCAATCATATCAATGTTTAAACATTGTTTATTATCTTTGTGTTCTAAAATTTAAAAAGATGAGTTACAGAGACAAAATCAAGGACATCTATGATATGATGGCCCAGGGTAAAATGATCGATGCATTTGATAAGTACTATGGAGAAAATGTAGTGATGGTTGATTTGGGACACATGGAACCATGTGTAGGAAAGGCTGCTAATCGTGAGCGTGAATTGGCTTTTGTTGGAGCGATTGAAGAGTTTCATGGAATGGGTGTTGATGCTATTACTGCGGATGAAGCAAATGGCGTTACTATGGTAGAGAATTGGATGGATGTTACTTTGAAGGGAATAGGTCGTGTGCAGTACAAGCAAGTTGCGGTTCAGCGTTGGGAAGGAGATTTTATCGTTGACGAGAAGTTCTATCACAAGTGATGAAGGTTGCATCACGGTGTAGGGGGGACAAGCGATTGTCCCCTTTTTTTATAATTATTTGGTGGAGTAAATAAAAGTCTATAAATTTGGTGGACTAATAACAAATGGTCACGTGGCCGAGGGGATAGGCAGAGGTCCACAAAACCTCCAATGGCGGTTCGACTCCGTCCGTGGCAGCGAATAGGTTTCTGTTAGCAGCAAG
>JBEBDP010000104.1:0-6845 GCA_041156925.1 Bacteroidota bacterium
CCCCTGGAAAACAATTACTGATGTTAATAATGGCTCAGGTTTACTATACCCAGGAGATACAGTTTTTTTTAAACGCGGACAAGTTTATAGCGGAAAACTAAACATCAACAAATCAGGAACCGCAGTCGCTCCAATTGTTTATTCTAACTATGGAACAGGCGAATTACCAGAATTCAATAATGCTGTTTCTGATATTATTTACATATACAATAAACAATATATAGTTATTGATGGCATTCGAATTATTGATCGATCAATAAGCGAAACTGATCATACTGTTCAAGCAAAAATCAGTTATGCTATTACACTTGATAATTCCCCCAACTGTACCATCAAAAATTGTGATATATCTAGAGTTGGCGTGGGTATAGCTGTTCAGGCTGGATCTAATAATACAACTATCATCAATAACTATATGCACAATATGCGGATGGTAAGAAATACGCCAACAACAATAAATCCGGATGACGACTACGGCGCCAACCCAATGGTTATTGGAAGC
Organism: Bacteroidota bacterium; assembly: GCA_041156925.1. Taxonomy (GTDB): domain Bacteria; phylum Bacteroidota; class Bacteroidia; order Chitinophagales; family Chitinophagaceae; genus Pollutibacter. Next base: position 503 of record JBEBDP010000104.1, read on the forward strand.
TCTAACAATACCATCAATTACAACAAATTTGAAGATTGTTGGGCTTTGAGTTACGATTATGGTTATGACGGAGGTGCTGTGGAATTTTTTGGCGCCACAATGAGCAATAACAAAGTGATGTATAATACAGCAATAAATTGTAATGGTTTTCTAGAAATAGGGAGCAATGTCAATGGTATTGCTGAGAATAATCTTATTGCCTACAACAAAATCATCAATTGTGGTATCATAGGTGTGTACCAAAATGGTTCAACGTTTAGTGTGAGTGTAAAAAATCTACAATATTATAATAACACCATTATCGAAACACAAAAACAATTTTCACAACCATCTGTCCTTTTTTGGATGGCAGGAACCGGAACACCAGGTATGGTTATTGTTAAGAACAATATATTTTGGTTATCATCAGGAGTAAATGTTGTGAACAGTAAGTTTGCAAGCGGACAAATGATACATACCAATAATATTTATCGTATGTCATCTGGAGCAGTAGGCTTTGCCTTAACATCATCAGAACTGCTGAGCGCAAGTTTAAATTTATTTGTCAACAATACTGGAGATGTAAAGACATGGGATATATCGCCTTTGTCAACTTCTCCTGCGATCAACTTTGGCACCCCGGTCGGATTAACCCAAGACTATAATGGAGAAACAATTGACCAGAATCCAGAAGCTGGAATTATAGAATTTAAATCAGTAAATATGAGAATTGCAGTCAGTCCACTTGAAGCTACTGCAACAAATGGCATAATTACTTGTAATGGTGGCACTACAACCGTTTCAGTTACTGCAATTGGTGGATCAACACCTTATACTGGTGTAGGAAATTTTACTGTAAAAGCAGGTAATCATCAATTTATTGTTTCCGACAATGCAGGCTTAAAAGACACTGTTGTTGTTTCAGTAAGTGAGCCAAAAGCTATCGCTTTGTCCGTTACATCGGGCACAATAAGTAGCACCAATGGCACTACCTCTTTAACAATTAATGGAAGCGGTGGTACTACACCTTATTTATATAGTTTAAATGGATCTTCATTTCAGTCCTCAAACACCTTTTCTAATCTAGTAGCAGGCAGTTACCAGATTAATGTAAAAGACAGTAATAGTTGTTCGAGCTCTTCTAGTTTCACAATTAACGCATTTCAAGAACCAACTGTATATGTGCGATACAAAGTGAGTATTTTTCCAAATCCGACAACAAACTATTTTATTGTAAGGGTGACACATGCCTCAAAAGATATGCCAGTCTATATAACTGTTCTTGACGCTTATGGTAAAATTGTATACACGCTGACTGGAAGCATCTATACTTCCTATTACATAGGACAACAATTTACTCCAGGCACCTACTATATCAAAACAAAACTAGGAAGTACAGTTTACACATATAAAGTATTGAAATTATAATTCACCATTTGTATACTAGAGAAGATGAATTAAGTGTAGTCTTCTCTAGTATGCATTTTTATCTCCTGCAAAAACACGATAAATAGTAAGCAGGATTATTTTCATGTCTAAGAAAATCGACCAATTTTCAAGATACCAGATATCACATTCTATACGGCCCTTTAATTGCACTGGATCTTTTATTTCACCCCTGAATCCATTTACCTGTGCCCAACCTGTAATTCCTGGCTTCAATAAGTGTCTTACCATATAGTGTCGTTCAACTTCGGAGAATTCTTTTGTGTGCTTCAGCATATGTGGACGTGGTCCTACTATACTCATTTCACCCTTTACAACATTAAGGAATTGTGGAAATTCATCAAGGCTTGTTTTCCGCAGAATTCTTCCAATCCAAGTTACCCTACTATCATTTTTAGTGGCTTGTAAATGATCAGCATAATCATTCAAGTGCATAGTTCTAAATTTCAAACAATAAAAGGGCTTGTCCGACAATCCAGATCTCTTTTGTAGAAAAAGTACTGGTCCTTTTGAGGACATTTTAATCAAAACTGCTATAAGTGGATAAAGCCAACTTAAAATAAATACAACTACAAAAACACTTACGCATAAATCAAACAATCGCTTTATTACTCTATTACCAACATCTTCTAAAGGATCTTTTCTCATCGAGCAAATTGATAAATGATGCAGATGTTGCACTACCATCCCTTTATCAATAAAATGTGACACATTTGGTACAAAATGTAGACGCACACAGGCTTGTTCAGTTAAGGGCAATAACTCAGCTACTTCAGGATGTTCATCAGGCGTAATGGTAGAAAATATTTCATTGATTCCATAGTGCTTGGCAATATCAATTGTATTTGAAATCCCTGAGAAAACAGGAAGCACTGAAAGTTCTTTTATATTTTCAGGCTCATCTACATAGCCTATAAGATTTAATGCCCCAGCACTGTTTTGTAGATAGTCAGCCAACTTCTTTCCTGTATGGTTGTAGCCAATTATAAGAGTATTATTTAAAAACCCAGCTTGCTTAAATAAGAGTTGCCTAATTCCATGGTAAATAATACGTGATACCAAAATGCTCCCTACAAGAATAATATAATAATAAAATAGTTGCCAGTTATATGCTTTAGGAGTTGCGTAAAGAAAGATAAAAAAACTAGCAAGTAGCCCAAATACAGATAAAGCTAAAAACAACTTTACTATTACCCAAATGAGAGATGACTGTATATCAATAATATAGATTCTAAAATTGATAGCAATAAAATACCAGCCAATATTGATATATAATCCAAATATGGCTATTTGTACAATACTTAGTGGAGCACCTAATTTTTGTATAGACAGCAATGCCAAGGTATGCAAGACATTAATCAAGATATAATCAGTTAACATCAAGCCATTTTGAATATATTTTTTTAGTTCTTTTTCCATTTGCTACTTGTTATAGATAGTATCATATTGACGAATCATGGATACTGTTTTGATTATATTATCATCAGAAGATGCTCCAAACAAGACAGACTGAATATTAGGCAAGGAACATACATATTTAATTGATTGATCTGGTGCTGAGCTTCCCCCAGAAAATATTTGCATTGCAATATTTCTAGACTTACCCTTTTCTAGATATTGTTCATATAAGGTTTTACCACCTGACATTCTAAAACCTTCATGATTTATAGATGAACAAATAATTGGGTATGCAATTCCATTTGCTTGAAGCAATTCAGTCAACTTTGGAAGATTCATGGTGATAAACCCTGCTTCAACATTGTATTTATTTTTTATGTGATCATGAAATGCTTTCAAGACCTTTCCCATTCCCAATCCTAGTAATAAATCAGTTACAACATTTTGTAAAAAAACAACCGGAGTTGTAGCATTCTTAAACATTTTAAGCTCTGCATCAACCATTAATTCCATCATAGAGATATAATCTTTTGAGACATAGGCAACACCTCCCTTTAACAACGATGTCATAAAATTGCCAGGGACATATTGTTTAACTGTCCCCATAATTCCCAGTTCCGTAACCGCGTTAGCATATTTATGAGCATATGGCAAGCAGGGATAAATATTCATTTTCCTTAATTGCAAGTCCTGGTGCATTGCTTTTGATATATCAATCATTCTATCATGAGTAGTACACATGAATGAATTGACGGAATTTTGTTGCACTATTTTTAATGTTTTCAGCACAGCATCATCTTTTCGAAATTTAATTGACAGTTGTCGCGATTTCTCATCTGACACATGGTTGATACCAAAGAATTGGTTATCACCAAATAAAATTCTATCCATGCTGTGGTGTTTTAAATTGTTTAATTTTTGATAATACCTCATCGGTCTTTAGTGCAGTTTCAAACGTATTAATCGTATTAGGAATATTCTCATTTACTGCCCTTACGAAATAATCCATTTGAGCAGAGTATTCTTCGCCTCTTAGATAGAAGTCGACTTGCTCTGTAAGTATATTTATCGGTTTGATATTCCAGCCTTTTTCGTAACCGATAAGACCAGGATCTTGTTTGAAATAAATTTTCATTTCGGTAGCATCAACTTCCATTTTTCCTTTTTTGCCACTTACCGAAAGACTAGTATGCATTTTGCGATAGGTTTCATCACTCCAATTGGCATTGAGTATGCCATGTACGCCATTTTCTGTAGTAAGCAATGCGCTTACCGAGTCATCTACGTGTTGAGAGTAGATGGACAATAGGTTTGCACCATTTATAAGTGAGATATTTCCAATTTGATAATTTATTAAATCAACCATATGTGCAGCATAATCCATTAAACATCCCCCACCTTCATCTTCCTTTGAACGCCAAGTAGCTTCCTTTTTTTTCAGAATAACTGGTCCAACTATATTTCCTTCAAAATGATAGATATCGCCTAAAGCAGATTGTGTTAATAATCTTTTTGCCTCTTTGAATGTGCCTATAAACTTATTATGGTAGCCAACTTGATTAACCAGTTTTTTTTGATAAACAATTGAAACCAGTTTTTTTGAAGCTTCTAAGTCAAGCATGAAAGGCTTTTCAACAAAAACATGCATATTCAAATCAACAGCCTGCTTGACCAATTCATCATGGTATTTAGTGGGAACAGCGATGACCACAGCATCTAATTGCTCTTTTGCAAACATATCTTTATAATCAGCATATACCTTAATAGTGGTGTATTGCTTAATAGCTTGCTGAATTAAGGTTGAAGGATCAGCCACAGCAACCACATGGGCAAGCGGATGGGCATTTAAAATAGCCAAATGAGATATCCCCATTTTGCCTGCCCCAATTAAACCAAATCTTTTTTTCATGATTTATGCGAATTATTATTGATTGTTGAAAGAAATAATTGATATGCCTGCTCTCCATACTTCATATACATATTGTTTTGCTGTTTATTATTCGTCACTAGCTCTTGTATATCTTGAAAAGTAAAACGTGGCTTGTAGACCAATAACTTTTGATTAATCAAAGCATTATCAACAGACAAGAGTTTATCCTGGTATACTGATAAGGTAGGAATACCAACTAATGCCATCTCCCTGGTCATTGATCCTCCAGCTCCAATGAATAGTGAACAGTCTTTAACTATTTCATCAAAAGACAATATAGTATTAGGTATGCTAATGCCACTAAATTGAGGAGAGGCATAGTGCTTGCGTTGATCATCGTTTCGCGGTAATACAGTTATTTTATACTGTCCCTTAGATTGTAGAATAAAATCATCCAGAAAGTTTTCCCCGCCTTTATAATATTGAGCAGTAGATGGTTCTGGCCTTATATATAAATTGACAGGAGTTGATGACTCATGGATATTAGCCTTTTGCCTATTAAATGACTTACGCCACAAATAAATACCTTCCTTTACACCAGGGTAATGAGTAATTTTTTTTGATATCAGTCTTGAAAGAATTTGATTATCAACTTTGAAGTTTTGAGGCAATAAAATAGTATCGGCAAACAAAAAAGCTGGAATATTACCTACTGCGTGCTCATTGTCGTTTGTGTATATGGACTTCACACCCAGTAACTTGGCAACAACAGGCGCATGAAAAGAACTTTGAGATACTGACAAGTCAATTTGCTTATCACGTAAGAACTGCCAGAGACGATATACCCTTATTGGATAACCAAACAATTTACTCGACAGTTTCTTACCATAGTGTTTACCAACAATTGTATGGGCTATTTTTTCACTATCCAATAACTCTATTGTGTTGGCCAAAGGGCGAGAAGTTACTATAATTTCATGCCCTTGTAATCTCAAATCTTCTAACATTTCCTTGAATAAAGGAACTTGGGGCGAATTCGAAATATCAAACCATATTTTCATAACTAACATTTTGTTTAGCGCGATTATCAATTACATATTTATGTTTTGCATTGGCAGATTGGAGAAAGGAAGAATTACAATAAATCCGGTATTCATCAAAGAACATTTGTTTTTTAACAAGCATGAGTAATTGATTGTATTGGGCTTCACTTAAATTTGATTCATTCAACTTTAGATAGATATCAATTCCAGTACGATCAAACTGCACTTGGAACTGTTCAATTACTGGCATAGATCTAAATAGGATACTGAACAATGAAGCATGTATTTTTTTCCCATTTTTATCAACAATTATGTCAACCGATCTGCCATTGATATTTTCAATAATCGGATATCCTCTATTACAGAAACATGATAATGAAGCTGATAGATCAATTGAATCTCCAGTTTGGTACTTTATAAAATAGAATGCATCATTAACAAGATTTGTTCCAAATAATTCTCCGTTATGTACTTCTATAGAAGATGCGGTATTGATAAGATGTAAATTACCATGCTCACATTCAAAAGCAGATATACCAGCTTCATTACAACCATACTGATTTCTCACAACTACTTTGAAAGCCTTCTCAATATTTAATCGATGTTT